>DAOVYS010000148.1 GCA_030635485.1 Pseudomonadota bacterium
AACATCTTACTTCTTATTATTCTTATACATAAGTATATGAAACAGCCAAGATAAAAAATTGCGTATGAAAATTATTCATCATTATTCACTAGGCCATCTTGAATAATTGTCTTTTCGTCCGATCTCGGCGTCACAATGAAAATGAAAAAGCATCCATTCGGGCATAAACTCCGCATATTAGGTATATGTGAGCATTTTTCATTTTCACTGTGACGCCGAGATCGGACGAAAAGACAATTATTCAAGATGGCCTAGTGAATAATGATGAGTAATTTTCATACGCAATTTTTTATCTTGGCTGTTTCATATACTTATGTATGAGAATAATAAGAAGTAAGATGTTCCTTAAAATAAAATTTATTAATCATTATTCACTAGTCATTAGTCATTCAAAAATCAGCTCTCATTCCTTCTTAAAAATGTGGGCCGGTCCAGTTCATCCTCATCAAAGATCGACTGCGGAAACGGTCTGGGCGGTTTGATGCTCTGCATAGATCCATGCCTCGCATCACGTTCGGAAGAGGCCTTTTCTTTGACGGTCACAGGTTCCTCTTCTTTTTCTCTTTTGGAAATCAGGGGTTGTACGTTCGGGGGCAGGACCTCAACCTCTTCCTCACATCTGATGCCGGTGGCAATCACGGTCACCCTCAGCGCGTCTCCTAAAGATTCATCAAAAATCACACCAAGGATAATGTTGGCCTCGTCATGCACCTCTTCATAGATCTTGGTCGTCGCCTCTGTGACCTCGGCCATTGTGAGAGTATCTTCACGTGCCGAAATATTAACAAGCACGCCCCTGGCTCCGTCAATACTTATATCCTGAAGAAGCGGAGAGGCGACAGCCATGTTGACCGCCTCAGCAGCCCTGTTCTCGCCGACGCCCTGGCCGGCGCCCATGAGGGCCGGTCCCATCTCGTTCATGATAGCCTTAACATCAGCAAAGTCAGGGTTAATATAGCCGCTTAAATTTATAAGATCCGTTATCCCTTTTACCGCCTGCACCAGGACATCGTCCGCCATCTTCATGCCGTCTATGAACTTTGTGCCCTTCTGGGACATTGCAATCAACCGGTCATTGGGAATCGTGATAATGGTATCCACATGCTCCTTAAGCATCTCCCAACCCTTTTCGGCATTCTTCATCCGGTTTCTGCCCTCAAAGACAAACGGTTTTGTGACCACCCCCACTGTGAGGGCGCCCAGTTCCTTGCTTATCCTTGCCACCACGGGCGCTGCTCCGGTGCCGGTTCCACCGCCCAGGCCGGCGGTAACAAAGACCATGTCACTACCTTTCAGCACCCTTCTTATTTCATCAACGCTCTCCTCGGCTGATTCCCGACCCAATTCCGGATTTGCGCCCGCTCCCAACCCCTTGGTCACGGTCGGCCCGATCTGCATCCGTATATCAGCGTTGGAATTCTCCAGAGCCTGCACGTCCGTGTTGGCAGAAATAAATTCAACCCCCTGGATTCCGGCATCCACCATGGTGTTGACTGCGTTACCGCCGCCGCCGCCCACACCGACGACCTTGATAATGGCGTTTGAATCACTCTCTGCCAGTTTAAATGTCATTTGCCGCCCCCCCTCATATCAGTGCTTATAATCCCACAAATAATATTTTGGCGGTACTCGCCACATTGTACCCGAAAAAATCCTGGTTGCAACGTCTACATTACCTTCTTAACCCAGTTTCTAAATCCGTTGGTTATCTTTCCAAACATTTTCCTGTCCTTACCCATGAAACTGGTGCATTCATACTCCTTTCTCATCCCGTAAATAACAAGTCCAACGCCGGTCGCACACTGCGGAGTACTGACGATATCCCTGATTCCGCCTATTCCCTGAGGATAGCCTATCCGGACGGGCAGATCAAAAATCTGCTCAGCAATGTCTTCCATGCCTTCCAAAAGAGACGTTCCGCCGGTCAACACGATTCCCGCATTGATCACGTCCTTATATTTAGATCCTACCAGTTCCTGGTTTATAAGAGCCAGCATCTCCTCTATTCTTGGTTCCAGTATCTCACCCATAACCTTTCTGGATAATTTACGTGATTGCCGGCCTCCCACACTGGGCACCTCAACAATTTGATCCTTGTCGATTCTCGATGAGAGCGCGCATCCATATTCTTCTTTGAGCCGTTCGGCCTCACGAAGCGGAGTGCGCAGTCCTATGGAAAGATCATTGGTCAGATTATGACCGCCAAGCCCCAGAACAAAGGTGTGTCTGATGCCTCTTTCAGAAAAAATTGCGAGATCCGAGGTACCGCCGCCGATATCCAGAAGTGCGATCCCAAGTTCCATCTCCTCCTCAGTAAGGACGGCGGAGGCTGATGCAAGAGGCTCGAGCACCACACCGCTCACCGTAAGACCGGCACGGTTACAGCACTTAACAATATTATGAACCGAAGTGCCGGACCCGGTAACGATATGCACATCAGCCTCCAGTCTGACTCCGGTCATCCCTAGGGGATCCTGTATTCCCTCCTGTTCATCCACTGTGAACTCCTGCGGCAGGACGTGAATGATTTCCTGATCAGGCGGAATCGGCACGGCCCTGGCGGCATCAACTACCTTGTTGATGTCATCCTGCCTGATCTCCTTGGCCTTAATCGGAATCAGGCCCTCGCTGTTAAAACCTCTTATATGGCTCCCGGCGATCCCGACAAAGGCTGACGAAATTTCACAACCCGCCATCATCTCCGCCTCCTGTATCGCCTTACGGATCGATTTTACCGTACTCTCGATACTTACCACTACACCCTTACGAAGACCCGCCGAAGGATGCACTCCCATGCCGATGATATCCACCTGATCGCCGCGCACCTCGCCAACCACGGCACAGATCTTGGTCGTGCCGATGTCCAGCCCAACGATTAACTCACCGCTTTCCTCGACATGTGTCTTCTTTGGTTTGAAACGGCTTTCAGTCAGTCTCCGTCCGGACTCCGCCGCCTTCCAAAGCCTATCCCTCAGACTTACAGGTTTGCTCCGTCCTTCGGGACGTCCGCTCTCAAGCCCGATCTCATGATCGACCGGGTTATGCCCTGACCATGTTTCTCTGTGGAGTAGTCCACTGCTCGCCTGATTTTGCATATCGATTTTCTCCGGTTATGTTTTCATGCCGTACCACTTAAGAATTACGAATTAGGAATTAGTAATTACGAATGTTATGAAAATAATGAGCTTATGTGCAAGACAACACAATATTCATAATTCGTAATTCGTAATTCCTAATTCGTAATTCTTATTTCCTAACCGCCCCTTCACTGCCGACCAGCACATCATTATCCATATACTCAACATTAATATAGGCTGTAGATGCAAATTCCTTCTTCTTGTACAGCCAGTACAACACCTTTACCAACCGCCTGTATTTCCGACCGATCATCCCCTTTCCGAGATAGACAGGAAAGGGCCTGTCCGCCAAAAACAGAATCAATTCACCATTCCCGGTAATATGCACCTCGGAAATATTCTGTTTCGGCAAAACCGGATTGCCCCTGCCTGCCGACCTGATAAACTGCAGCGCCTCTTCCAGAGACGACCCCTTAAACGATTCAGGCCAGGTATCAGCCGTTAATCCGGTGATCACAGGGAAATCCATATCCTCGGGCGGGATCACACGCGCAAAAGCCACTCCCTTTTTGTCAACATAATAAAGGCCCTCGGGCAGACTGGCCATTGCACCCGGTTTTCTCTCTCTGACCGTAATAAGCAGCCTGTTCGGCCACTCTCTGCTTACCTCCGCCCGTTCGATCCAGTCATAAGTCTCGATATCCGCTTTGACCCGATCGGTATCCATTGCCAGCAGGTTGGAATGTATGTCAACCCCGCTCAGTTCAAGGATCAGATTCTTTGTAGTCCTCCTACAACCTTCAATCCTGATGGCCGTGATCTGAAAAAAATCAGACCTGCTCAACCCTTTATATACGAGAATTGCAGCAATCCCCAATACGACCAAAACCACGGCGCCCGCTATGGCCAGGAGGGCAAACTTCTTCCTGAATTCCGGAAATCCACTCCCAGGGGATCGATTCCGTCCGAGTCTCTCCGGGCGATAATCTGTGGCTATTTTCATTCAATTGACCGCTGCCTCTGGCAATGGGTTGTTGCCGTCAATTCCAGGAACACCGCATTGCAATTTTCCAGACACACCCGAATTCCCGGACAAGGCCCGGCCACTCGACGCATCTGTTCCCAAAATCCGAACCTCCGGCTCCAACATGATGCCCGACCGATTCCACACCTTTTCCTGTATAAGACGCATCAGGTCAAAAATATCCCGGGCTGTGGCATTCCCTGTGTTTACAATAAAATTTGCGTGAAACGTCGAGACTTGCGCCCCTCCCACGCTGAGGCCTTTGAGCCCGGCCTCTTCAATCAGCCTGCCTGCGGCCCGGTCACCGGGATTTTTAAAAAAGGAACCGGCGCTGGCACAGCCCTGGGGCTGACTCTCCCTTCTTCGACGGGTCACCTGCCTGCACATATACTCTATTTTCTTCCGCTCTCCCATTTCAAGTCTGAAAACAGAATCCACAACCAGAACCATGGCTGCCTCGCCCCCGGGATATCCCAGGGAACGGCCGAGATCACAATGGCGGTATGAAAAAAACATCTCCTCTCTGTCCCTTGAAAACAATTCTCCTCTTCCATCCATCAAAGTCACAGAGGAGACAAGCTCTTGCACCTCCTTTCCCCATGCCCCGGCATTGGTTGCCACAGCTCCGCCAACGCTGCCCGGTATGCCGCCTGTAAACTCCAACCCTGTCAGACAGTGTTCAACGCACCATCCGACAAGGCGGCTCAGACTGCAACCCGCCTCAACACGCACATATTGACAGGACCTCTCCGACCTTACGATTTCAATGCCGGAAAAATCCGGCCCAAGGACAATGGCTACTCCGGGCAACCCATCATCCGGGATAAGTATATTGCTGCCCCTGCCGATCACCCAGAACGGCACAAAATTTAATTGCAGGCCGCTGATCAGGTTCGACAACTCACGGCGTGTCTTTGGAAACACAACAGCATCGGCCGGACCACCCACCCTGAGGGTCGAAAAACCGGACATAGGATGGTCCAAAAGGACCTCGCCTTTCCAGAAATCAGCCAATTTTTGCGCGGTTCGCCTGTCACGCGACATTTAGAAGCCTCTCAACCAACTCCTCCCCGGCGCGACGGATGTTACCCGCGCCCAGGGTAAGTACCAGGTCTCCATCCGACACCATATCCATCACGGCTTGGGGCAGGTCCGCAATATCAGGAACCAGAGAAACATGCCGGTGCCCATGTTTCCTGATGCCTTTCATCAATGATTCGGCTGACACACCCTCAATCGGGCTTTCTCCGGCAGGATAGATGTCTGTCAGCACCAGAAGATCCGCTTCGTGAAATGCGGTGCAGAATTCCTTAAACAGCGCCTGGGTCCTGGTATAACGATGCGGCTGGAACATGACCACCATCCTGCGTTTGGGCCAACTATTCCGAAGGGCCGATAGAGTCGCCCGCACCTCTGTGGGGTGATGACCGTAATCGTCCATCACCAAAATGTTTCCCTTTTCGCCCTTGACCTGCATCCTTCTCTGCACACCGGAAAAACTGTCCAAAGCATCGGCTATATCTGGAAATGGTATCTCAAGCTCAAGCGCAACCGTAATCGCAGCCAGCGCATTACTCACGTTATGAAGGCCCGGCAGGGATAGTCTGATTTTGCCAAGCACTTCATTTTCCGTGCATACCTTAAACCTTGAGACCAGCCCCTCTGCCCTGATTTCCCGAGCGTAGATATCAGCCTGGCTTGTCAGGCCATAGGTAATTATTCTCTTCTTTATCTCCGGCAGAATGTCAGAGATAGAGAGGTCATCCAGGCATAACACGGCAACCCCGTAAAATGGTATCTTGTTTATAAATTCTATAAAAATCTCCTTTATCTCCTCAATACCGCTGTAATAATCAAGGTGTTCCCTGTCGATATTGGTCACAATCTCAAGGACCGGTGATAATTGAAGAAATGATCCGTCGCTTTCATCCGCCTCTGCGACCAGAAACTCTCCCTGGCCAAGTTTTGCGTTGGTGCCCAGGCTGTTGACCTGGCCACCGATGACCACGGTAGGATCAAGACCGGCCTGAGCAAGGATCCAACCCACCATGGAAGTGGTGGAAGTCTTGCCGTGGCTGCCTGCAACCGCGATTCCATATTTTTTCAGCCGCATCAGCTCAGCCAGCATCTCTGCCCGTGGAATGACCGGGATATGGGCCGTTCTTGCGGCAAGTACCTCAATGTTATCATCTTTTACCGCTGAAGAGATCACCACGACATCGGCCCCTTCAACCCATTCACTCCTGTGGCCTTTCCGGATCGTGCCGCCCAGTTCGGCAAGACGCCTGGTAATTAGAGTGTCTCTAAGGTCGGAACCACTGACCCGATACCCAAGATTGATAAGCAACTCGGCGATACCGCTCATTCCGATCCCGCCAATGCCCACAAAATGAATATGCTGAGTCTTTTTATACATAATTATTCCACGTTTTGCCGTGTCCAATGGTTATGCTGATAAAAATAGATACGTTACCCTGTCCTCTTACTTCTAACCTCTAACCGCTAAAATACGCGCTTTTGCGACAAAAGATTCAAACAAT
>DAOVYS010000138.1 GCA_030635485.1 Pseudomonadota bacterium
GCCCAGACGGTGCAGGTGCACCCCGCAAGGGGGTATAAATGCGTAATCGATCAGGGCGACCGGTTATAGCCTAACCTATACCGGTTGCCCTGATCACGTGCAGATGCACCGTCTGTGGCCGCTTAAACGTGATGGTGATGCTGTGTACCGAAAGGATGGGCATGGGGATGATTATGAAGATGTTCCTTGTCGCACCGAATCACCCTGCCATGATCCATACCAAATATATCCTGAACCGTGTCGGTCAGAAAATCCCAGTCATGTGAAATGATCACATAGGACTGCTTCAACTCTTTGAGAATCGTAATCAGTCTTGCCCGGGTGGGCGGATCCAGGTCATTGGTAGGCTCATCCATTAACAGCACCTTGGGATCCATTGACAGAATCGTGGCCAGGGAGACCAGTTTCTTTTCACCGCCGGAAAGCCTGTGGGTGATCCTGTTCTTAAGTCCGGAAAGCCCGAGATCATCAAGCGTTTTTCTTGCAATTTTTCCGGCCTCATCAGGTGATGCACCCAAGTTTAAAGGTCCGAAGGCCACATCTTCCATTACTGTGGGAGAAAAAAGCTGATCATCGGCATTCTGAAAAATAAGGCCCACATCTCTTCTCAGCTCCCGGAATTCACTTTCCTTCTTTACAGGCTTGCCACGATACAGAACAATTCCGGACGAAGGGGTATGAAGGCCCATTATCACATGAAACATAGTGGTCTTGCCGCTGCCGTTGGGTCCGATCAGTCCGATCCTTCGTTCACCCAATGCAAAATCCACATTGTCCAACACAAGATGTTCCGAATCCTGGTATTTAAATGATATATGTTTAAGTTCAACCAGTGGTGTTTTGGACATAAGATTTTTTTGTAAGTACATCAGGGGTCGGGGGTCAGGGGGTCGGGATAACATATTTATTTTTTCTATTGTTTTTTACTGACCCCTAACCCCTGAATGCTATATTTTATATAAATCCCATTAATACAATTATTATCACCGTCAGCGCCATTCCGGCAAGAAAAATCCGGTCATGGCCGGTCATGGTGCGCTCGCGCATGGGATAAAACCTGCCGTTAAAACCACGGAGCAGCATTGCCTCCCTGACCCGCTGAGAACGATTCCAGCTTTTTACAAGCGTCATTGCAAAGAGATGCGCATAGGTTTTGTACGTGTGCAGATTGGTTCGCGGCTTAAAGCAACGGATTCTCGCAGCCCGTGCCAGCCGGTTGTATTCCGCGGAAATCACAAAGATATACCTGTAGAGAAAAAGGATCAGAAAACAAAGCTTTGGAGGTACTTGCAACGCCTCCATACCGTGGCCCAATTCCGCCACGGTAGACGTGGCCAGCAGAGCGACAAAAAAGAGAAAAACGGCATTTGATTTCAGGGTGATAAGAGCGGCCAGTCTGACCCCATCCCCGCTCAGAGCAAAAGGCCCCACGCTCATCGGCACATCCCCGCCGTATGTCAAGGGCAGAGTGATCCAGAGAAAAACGATAAACCCGTTAATTGCCGCCATTCTGCGAAACACCGTGCCGCAAAAAAGCCTTGCAGAGGCAAGAAGCACGAGTGAAACCAAAAGACCGGCAAACACTGGTATAAAACTCTTGCTTAATGCGACAACAAGCGTCAGAGCCGCCGCGGAAATGATCTTGACTACAGGGTTTGCCTGATGCAGAAAAGAGTCGCCTTTACTGAAAGGATCTTCAATCATGAAAGTATCCGTGTGTGGTTCACTATGGACTGTAACGAAATAAATAGGGTAAAATCACGCTCAAATCTTCAGTTCCGTACCATGCCGAGAATTTCAGGCTGAACTCTGGTCAGAAAGGAGACAATAAACATTGTGATAAAGCCTTCAATGATCATTATGGGAAAATTGGCGGCCACCACAATCTCTGCCGTCTTGATAAAGCCCTGATCCGTAAGCGCAAGAGAGAGTGCCATGCAGAACGATGAAAGGAATACAGAAAAAAAACCGGCTGCATAAGCTGCCGCAGCCCCTTTAAATCCGGGTGCGGAAAGCGAGGATCGGAGGAAACAGGAACATAATAGAGCCGGGGCAGCCATATTAAACGTATTGACTCCCAGAACAATAATCCCGCCGAATTGAAAGAGTACCGCCTGTAGAAACAGGGCAGCCAGAATTGCCGGAAAACATGTCCATCCGAGTATCAGTCCCATGAGACCATTGAGCAGCAGATGCACACTGCCGGGTCCTAACGGCACATGAACAAGGGAGGCCACAAAAAAGGCTGAGGAGAGTATGGCCACTGACATGATCCTGTCATAGTCCAATTTTTTAAGGCCGATTGTTGTTCCGATTACGGTCAGTGCCCCGCCTCCGGCAAGAACGGACGCGGACAGGACTCCTTCAGATATATGCATATATATTGGATTCTCGTGTTACAAATTCTTAAAAAAATAATACGGTGAGACCAAAAAAAATATCCCGATCATGGGATAAAAAAACCCTTACCAGGTAAGCTTTTTACAGGTGCTGCATCTGTAAAAAGCTTACACAAAATCAGTGTAGATTTTTCCCCGTACTGCTCATAGCCAGATTCCCATTCTTTACGCCCTTGATTGCGATTAACCGTTCGGACAACTCCCTCACCTCCACCGCCTTTCCGCGCACTATAATCACTTCAAGGCAGTTGTCATGATCCATGTGAACATGTGTTGTCGAGGTGATCTGTTTATGAAAGTCATGCTGAAGTTGTGTGATCATTTCCTGCAGCTGATGATAATGATGATCATATACCAGCGTAATAACACCGATCACGTTCTTATCCGCTTCCCATTCGTGCTGTACAAGCGCCTTCCTTATAAGGTCGCGGACAGCCTCGGAACGGTTGCTGTATCGGCAACGTCGAATAAATCCGTCAAAATTCGCCAGTAAATTTTTCTTAAGAGATATGGAAAATCGCTTGAGCATCAGCGTAACACCTTTTTAAAATTTCGTATTATTCTATGTCAAAATAGATCCATATGTCAAGCAGGAATTCCCCCTACTATACCTTCTGAGCATCTTTTCGACCCAGAATTCCCGCCGGTCTGAAGATGAGGATCAGGACCAGAAGCGTAAAGGCAAAGACATCTTCGTAATCGCTTGACACGTATCCGGTTGCAAAACTTTCGGTACAGCCGAGGATGAGACTCCCCAAAACCGCGCCCGGAATACTGCCGATTCCACCCAGCACGGCTGCGGTAAATGCCTTTATTCCGGCAATGAACCCGATATGAAAATTGATCTGTCCTACATGGGATGCGATCAAAAGTCCGCCTACAGCGGCCAGGGCGGAACCTGTCACAAATGTAACAGAGATTATCCGGTTAACATTTATCCCCACAAGAAGGGCCATGGTCCGGTCCTGGGCGGTCGCTCTCATGGCTTTTCCGATCCTGGTAAATTTAATCAGCAGGGTCAACAGCACCATTATAACCGAGGTCGTCACAAGTATAACCAGAGCTGACGAATCGATTACATGGGCAACAGGCGCCATGAATTCAAAATCAGGAATAAGGCAGGGAAACGGAAGAAAATCCGAAGTCTGGGCAAGAAGCACGTAGTTCTGGAGAAAAATGGACATGCCGATTGCGCTTATCAGGGGAGAAAGTCGCGGCGCATGGCGCAGCGGCTTGTAGGCCAGCTGTTCAACCGTGAGGCCGTAGGCAGACGAATAGATTACCGCACCAATCGATGCGAGTATCAGAACCGATATCTGGCCGAAGCCATGAAGGGTCAGGACATTTGCAATGATCAGGGCGGTAAATGCACCGATCATGTAAATCTCCCCATGGGCAAAGTTGATAAGCCCGATAATACCGTAGACCATGGTATAACCAAGGGCTATCAGGGCATAAATACTTCCCCGGATAAGTCCGGCTAAGAATAGTTCAAGGAAATATTCCATGGAGATGCCTTTTTTTATTCGGAAAGACTCAAGTCGGGACGGAGACTATTTCAATTCGTAACCATTCAGCGTGATGCCGAACCCAGCGTAGCTGGACTCTTTTCAGTACCCCCTTGAGGGGTATAAGACCCTCTACAGTTGAAAATTCAGCATGCTGCTTTGACTGAGCCGGCTACAACATACACGCTGAAGCGTGTATGTTGTGACAGAGGGTCTAAATATAGCTAAAACCACCGAACTGTAACTGTTCTGCAGCGCACCCCAAGGGCACTTCCTGCGGGGCGCTTCATAGGGAGACAAGCAGGTTGATCAGCTATACATCATCAGTATGCTGGGCGACCTGATTGCCTTCCTATGGAGTGCTGCTGAATAGTTACTTCAATTCAACATATACGCCATCCCGCACCTGGTACATGGAAAATCCGATGCCTATAGTGTCTCCACGCTCATCAAACCGAATTTTTCCAAGGGGAGTTTCAACATATTCCGTCCTGAGGGCCTGTGCCACTGCGTTGCAATCGGTTGTGCCCGCCTTTTCAACCGCGTTTAAAAGCGCCAAGGCAGCGGAATAGGCATTTAAAAAAAAGGCTCCCGGCTCGGTTCCATATTCTTTTTTGTGGGCCTCATTGGCCGCGACTGCCATGGGGTTGGCTGAAACATCCTTAGGGCCGGTGGCATATACACCTTCAGCATTCTTGCCTGCTACCTTTATAAAGGTATCGTCTTTTACCCCGTCGTCGGAAATAAAGACAATCTTCATCTGCTTTTTACGCATCTGCTTTACAATCTTGGCTGCCTCGGGGTGATAGCCTCCGTATATCACGGCCTCAGCCTTGAAGCGCTTTATCTTCTGAACAACTGCCGAATAATCCATAGCGCCCGGGGTCACCCCCTCATAAAGCACTACTTCAGCCCGTCCTGATTCTTCTAAAAATTTCTTTGCAAATTCGGCAAGGCCTTTCCCATAATCGCCCTTGTCGTGGATTACCGCGACCTTTTTCACCTTTAGCACATCTAAGGCAAAATCCGTCTCAAGCCGGGCCTGCACATCATCTGATGCGATCGTGCGGAAAAAATAAGGATAACGGCCGCTCTGGGTCAGGTCTGGGTTGGTCGCGGAGGGCGACATTGTGACGATCCTTGAATCGGTATAAATACCCAAAGCCGATTTGGTTGCTCCGCTGCAGATATGGCCGAGGACCAGGTGGACACCCTGAGAAATAAGTCTGGTTGCGGTATTGGTCGCAACCTCAGGCTTGCACGCATCGTCTTCCACAAGAAGTTGCACCTCACGGCCCAGCACACCGCCTTTGGAATTGATCTCTTTTACCACCAGTTCAGCAGCCCTGGCAGATGGAATCCCATAAGAAGCCAAATCTCCGCTGTGTGCTCCGGCCACGCCGAGTTTAACAGGCTCTAAAGCAAAACCTGTTTCCACGGATACAAAAACTGCAACCATGCAAATGGTCATTGTAATCAGGAAGTTATTTACAAGAGTTTTCATCATGCACCTCTTCGTGAAATTGACTTTTTATGATGGCGCCTTCAAGTACATTTATCCAGTATTTCCTTAGCTTCCAGGTTCTCAGGGTCCAGCCGGATCGCACGTGCCGCCCATTTGTCCGCCCGCATGATCATTCTTTTTTCAAAATAGGCCTTGGCCAAAGCCACCATAATTTCAATATCTTCCTCATGCCTCCTGATAGCATCTTCGAGTATCTTAATGGCCTCATCGGCATCACCCTGTTCAGTAAACGCTATTCCAAGTTTTTTATGAAGATACGTACGACCCGGATCATTACTGATAATGTCCTGGTAACATTTCACAGCCATATCAAAAAAGCCGTGCGTCATGCAGGTTTCAGCAACATCCTCTTTCAGGTCGTAATTGGAGCTGTTGTTACGCAGCACGATTTTCAAGACCTCTTTGCCTTCCCGCAGCTTATTCTTTTTTATCAGGAGATTGGCGAATTTTAATGCCCGGTCGGAATGGCGCGGGCTTATTTCCATGGCCTTGCTGAATTTCTCAATAGCCTTGTCAATTTTTCCCATCCGATAATATATCTGGCCCATATAATGGTAAGAGACCACGTCGAGCCGGTTTGTTTCCGTGGCCTTTTGAAAAGAGATGAGGGCTCTGTCCAGATCTCCGGTTTTCAAGAGAAGACGACCAAGTTCGCGCATAGGACGAGATGAACGGTCACTCTCCGCTAATGCCTTTTTAACCTCTTTAATCGCCTCGTCGATCCGGCCTGTCTCTTCCAATTTTCGCGCTGCTTTCAGGTGTATGGCAACAGGATCGGGCTTATTGGCCTGTGCGATCATATGGAGAATTTTCTGTTCCAGAGAGGCGGTTATAAATGGTTTGGTAAGATATGCATCCACATCGTGTTCAGCCGCCTCAGCCACAACCTCCATATTGGCCTCGGCAGTAATCATCAAAAAAGGTATGTCACGCCACTCCTTGGTATTTCTGATGCGATGAAGCAGTTCAGTGCCGCTCATTTGAGGCATATTGTAGTCTGAGATGATAAAATGGATCGGGGCCTTTGCATCTTCCAGAACTTTCCAGGCCATCCTGCCGTTAGACGCTTCATAATACTCCCTGCCGAAGTTGATGATCTTCAGCATGGCCCGTATAGAACGGCGCATGTTATCCATGTCGTCAACTATCAAAAAATTGAGTTTATCCGGAGAAGGTAATGTTTCCATTTATTTTTTGTCGTGCCTGTCCATTTTGTTTAATTAGTCGATTAGTAACCGTTCAGAAGCCCTCAACATACCATATCTATGTCTTCACACCTTGATATTTTTTTTGCGGCAGGCGCCAACTCAGTGTAATTATATTAACAATCGGCTCATTTGAATGGAGTTGCCCTCACTTTTAGGTTGAAAAGGATATTAACAATAGATTATATGAGTGACACAAAATGTCCAACGTGACAATAGCCTGGGTGGCGGAATTGGTAGACGCAAGGGACTTAAAATCCCTCGGGGCTTGTCCCTGTGAGAGTTCGATTCTCTCCCTAGGCACCAGTAAAATAAAGGGTTTCAGCATTTTTTGTTGAAACCCTTTTTTGGGTCTTTAGGCACAAAATAGGACTATACTTCAAATTAAATTTTGGTTAACAAATAATTATCAGTAGACATAATGGTTGACAATAAAGAGACCTGCCTTTCTTGAAACCGTGGGTTATGTTGAAGAATGTAACAATCCCACTCAA
>DAOVYS010000016.1 GCA_030635485.1 Pseudomonadota bacterium
ATCGCAGGGGCCGATCACGCACCCCAAGGGCACTTCCTTCGGGCGCACAGAAGCCTGGGGCACCTGTGACCCCTTACAGTCAGAGGGTTTTTCAACGGTGTTTATTACCCCGTGATCGGTTACGTTTAGTGAATTCTTACATCTCCGGGAGTTTCGCACCCAAAATAGCGCCGTTAAGTCAAGTTGTGCGCAATGCATTCAAAGCGTTCCGAGCTAATTGTCCTACTGTAAAAATACTGATTCGCCCATCCGTATAAAGCCGAACTTCCGTGATATCCGACACCATTGCAGCCAATTTATCCCGTGCCGCCACGATCTTCAGATTGCCTGCCGTCCAGGCTGCCAAACCGCGAACAACACCATCTTCTGATTCCAGGTATGGCAGGAGATACCCGGCGCAATTCCATTTATCCAGATAAGCCCGCCTGACGCACGCCATCCTGCCAAGGCCCCACATAAGGCCTCGCTGAAGCGGCACATACTCCAAATAATTCTGTTCACGCATATATGAGACAAGAATCTGGGCAAATTCGTCCGCCAACCCCTCATGGCAGGCCATGACTTCACCCATTGCCTCCGGAGCGCCCCAGCCGATGCCGCCTGATTCATCATTAAGGCTCCATATGAATCTTCGCATAATAACCCTTGCCGGCTCCATTTGAGAATCCGCAATCGAACCGACTACGACTCCCATGCATGAGACGGCATGAAACTTGATTTTCTCATCACTGTTGCAAAGGGCTGAAAAAAGTGAGTGGACAGCTTTTTCGGCAGAAAAAGTTCGGATCTCACTGATGATTTCTTCAAGGTCGTCACGCTTTAAAATTTCCACGATCTTCTTCTTGATAACACGAAGATCACCCATGGCGCACTCCTTCCACCATCCTTTCGATTGTGCGGTTTACAAAAGACGCACGCAGCAAGCCGATCAACAGGCAACCGCAGACATATGTACGCCCGAAAAAAATACTTGGATATATGATCAGAACGTAGCCGATCCAGCCCAACTATGCCGGCGACACTAACCGTGTGCAGATAGAGTGCTGACCAACGCTTAAAGACGGCTTTCACAAAGCAGGATGACAGACAAGGAAATTGTATTCTGAAACCGAGGGCGGAGAGACGCCTTCTTTAGAGATAAACACTAACTAACCACGGACCACGACATAAAAAAACAGATCTCAGCCAATAATTTCACGCACGCAATCGACCAATTCACGTCGATCCACTGGCTTCTGAAAGGTACGCAGGGCGCCGAATTTCTTGCATAATTCGAGATAAATCTCAGGATGAGCGAGAGAACCGCCGCCGGAAATAGCGATAATCTTTGCGTCCGGAAATTCCTCACGAAGTTCCCTGACAGTTTCAATACCTTCTTTCTCCGGCATCAGGATATCCGTTATCACAAGGTCTGCGGGATTTTTGCGAAAAAGATTCAACCCCTGCTCACCATCGGCAGCCACTTCAACTTCATAACCCTCACGTTCCAGGATCGCGCAGAGCATTGAACGGATCTGTTCATCATCATCAATAACAAGAATCTGTGGCATAGTCTTTCTCCTGCTTCTCCTCTCCCGGTCAAACGTCAAAACTCATCTAATCCAGACTGACCAAAAAACCGGTTTTATATTAGATATAAGACAAAATTAAAAATATTCTAACATAAAGAAAAAAACAATCCAAGCACATAGTATGCTGTGAATAATCAGATATTTTCAAACAAATTTGCTCGACAACAGCACATTAATATCCCTGTAACTGATCACGGAGGCAAGGCAACCAGACAACGGTTATCCCCCCTTACCGTGTAAGCCGGTCATATTCAAGGGTTTCACTCGCAAACCTTGTGTCCGCTTATAATACATGGTACCTTTTGACGGCAGTCAAGAAATTATCCGCCGGGAGGTGCACATGAAGATCAAAGCAATACTTATTATCATGTCACTAATGGTTTGCCTGGTTCCGCCAACTGCACATGGACGTGAAGGTAAATGTACTGATGGAGACTGCGCAAATGGTCACGGAACCTGGATCTGGCCCCAGGGTTTTCAATACAAGGGTGAATGGAAGAGGGGGAAAAGGCATGGATTCGGAGCCTTCAGCACCACTTCCGGAGAAAAATACAAAGGCCAATGGAGAAATGACAGGATAAGAGGGCATGGAAGTTACACCTATCCTGACGGAGCCATATATGTCGGCGATTTCTGGGACGGCAAGAGACTCGGACACGGAACTATGCGATATCCCGACGGCAGGGTATATGTGGGCCAATGGAGGCACGAAAAAAAATCAGGACGCGGAACCATGTACTGGCCGGACGGGGCCAAATATGTAGGCCGATTCAAGAACGATACATATCATGGAGAGGGGACCATGACCTGGACTAACGGCTCAAAATACATTGGCGAATGGAAAAACGGCATGAGAAACGGACAAGGTGTTGGAAATCATCCGGGCGGAGACGAAAAAAGGGGGGCTTGGGAAAAGGGCGTTTTTATCGGCAAATAAGTGGTCATCTGCTGAAGGTTGCAAGGGGCTTTTCAGTGCAGCCTATTTCATGCTTTTTCTTGTTTTCGGGAGTTATTCAGCTCCTTTTTGCTATTTTCATGCAAACCCTGTCCCGAATCCATGGATTTTTCAGGTTATGTACGATACAGAAGAAGTTCCACTGGGTGTTCAAAGCAAAAGCTTTAACAGTCTATTCTTCATTCTGATCATCTGCAAACCCGGCACAAGGCTTCCTGCCGAACAGCCAGACCGCCCCGATACTTATCTCGTATAAAACGACCAACGGCCCTCCCATAAGGACCTGATTCACTACGTCGGGAGTTGGTGTCACGATCGCAGCTATTACAAACGCCAGCAGGAATGCATACTTTCGATGCCGCCTTAAAAAATTTGCATTTACTATACCAACTTTGGAAAGAAGCACCATGAAGACCGGCAGTTCAAATATAACGCCAAAGGCGATCAACAAGCGAAGGCACAAGGAAAAATATTCTTTTACAGTCGGCAAGGGGCTTAATGTTGCGCTGGCATAACCGGTGAAAAAGCGAAAGGCAGGGGGGAAAACGACAAAATATCCAAAAGCGGCGCCACCCAGGAAACAGACCGAAGAGAGTATTGCAAACGGCACAGCCACCCTTTGTTCATGCTGATAAAGGCCGGGGGCGATAAAACGCCAGATCTGCCAGAAAATCACGGGACTTGCCAGGAGCAGGCCGCTGACAAGGGCTAATTTTAGATAAAAAAAAAGGCCTCTTGATAGGAGACAAAGATGAGACTCGATTGATCCGGCAAGGCTTCAAAGAGAGGCTTAAAAAACCATTCTCCTATATCCTTGACAAAGGAGTAAGATATACAGAATCCGACCGCCACCGCAAGCAGAGAAAAAATGAGGCACTTGCGCAAATCAGTCAGATGTTCGGTCAATACCTGCTTCTTTTGTTCTTCCATAATTAGTGCTGCAGAATAGTTACCGGAAATTTACAGTTTAGACCCCTTTTTTCTATCCGACAACACTGTTAAAGCACGCTGCCCGCCAAACTGCTCCAATGAAGCGAGGCGGGATGGCGACGATTTGGCAAAAGCCATTGTTGTCCTGGCCCTCTTCTTCTTTTTAAAACCATATTCAACCAGGTTGCTGATATCATCCCACATGGTTTCACTGCCCATTATGGCAACCACCAACTCATCCAGACCGCGGCTGAACTTACCCACATATGTCTGCCTGGCAGCCCGTGTATAACCTGTTTTCCCTCCCTCAGCGCCTGCCACCTTCCATAGAGCCTTGTTGTGGGTCCATATTGTCTTGCCTTCACGAGTCCTCACCTTGGTGCAAGACATTCGACCGGCAAATGCAGAATTTTCCATTGCCATGTTAAATATAACAGCCAGATCACGGACAGTGGATTTCTGTCCTCTTGCCGTCAGCCCGGTGGCGGTTTTACATACAGTATTCCTGGCGCCCAACTCCCGAGCCTTTCTGGTCATCAGACGTGCAAACCTTATCTCAGTCCCGCCTATCTTCTCAGCAATGGCCACACTAGCATCATTTGCCGACCCCAGCAAAACCGCATTGATCAAATCATCGGCAGAGTACGATCTGTTCCTGTGGAGATAAATTTTGGAACGAGGCATTCCGGCAGCTCTCCTGCTGACAGAAACCATGTCTGATTTTTTCAATGATTCCATTGCAATAAGCCCCGTAAGAACCTTGATGGTACTTGCCGGCTGTGCGGGACGGTCTGGAGAGTGTGCATAAATAATATTCCCGGTCCCGGCATCCATTACAATAGCGCTCTTTGACGAAAGTTTCCGCCGCAAGGATCTGGAAAAAAACGTCGAACTCAGCAAAGGCCTCTGTTTATCCTGGGAATATCCGCCAAGATTAACAGCGCGCGAACGGTTGTTCCGGATAGAGGCGGACTGATGTTTTTTCCCGTGTGGAACATGTTTGTGACGCGAAGAGACTACGGTCAGGGCAGATGCCCGCGGGGGCGTCTTTCGAGGAGAGGTTACGGCAGCAGAACGTTCTTTCCGAACAGGCGCAGGCGCACGTTTGTGAACCGAATCCAAGAGAACGCGACCGGACCTGGAAACGGTTGTCCCGGCAGAAACAGGATAGGCCTGAAAAAGCAAGAGCATGGACAAAAGAACAATTACCAAAATTTGGAAAAAAACGTCCGTTTTTAACTGAACCACTTGCCAATCTCCTATTCCAACGAAAGAATCGGGCCTTCAAAGTATGACCGAAATCAGCCGCCCAATAGACTGCTGCACATAAAAAAGAATTACAGCCGAACCAAAATCGTTCGATTTTGGTTCAACCTGCTAATATTTATCGACAAAATAATACTATCTCTAAACTTCTTATATATAAGTATTGTAAAAAAGCAAGATATTTTTTAATTTTTCATATTATCAGGTTGTTTTTTTGGCAAAATTCCCCTTCCCAGGTCTCAGAAGGTTATTAAAATCCGCTAAAAATATTCGCACAAAGGATATTTCGCATGGGAACTGAAACGGTTATATATAAAACATGAAAATCAATAAAAATTTCAAACCTAAACAATCTCCACCTTCAACTTCCCGGCCTTTATTTGCCATAATGCGTCTTAACCATTGCGGCGTCACCATTTACTTTATCACTTCCGGCCAGGACGTCATCCATGTTGCGTTCTCAAAAAAATCACAGGATCATGCTGTTACGTGGCTCAAAGACAACTTCCCAGAAGTTGAAATTATTTTGAACCACCCCAAAAAACATCTATTTCAGCAGGAATTCGAGGAATTCGAAACCAGCCTTGAAACCGGGTTCAAAAGACCGTCATGGTCACCCTTTCTTGACAAAGGAACAGAGTTTCAAAAAAAGGTATGGGCTCTCATCTCCACTATTCCTTTCAGCGAGACCAGGACCTATGGAGAACTTGCCGTTAAACTCGGTTCGTCCGGTTATTCCAGGGCTGTCGGACAGGCATGCAATAAAAATCCATTGCCACTCATCATCCCGTGTCACCGTGTTATAGGTTCCACTGGGCTTGGTGGCTTTTCAGGCGGGATTTCAATAAAAAAGAGGCTGCTCGATATTGAACAGGAGGTGAGAAAAAGCATTAGTTCACAGAGAAGACAAAGCAGTTAAATAAGATCACGCCAACGTAAGGTAAAATGATTACAGCATCTCCATTACAGTATCACTGATGTTGTGCAACGGCTCCACTCTATCTACTACATCCAGAGCAATTGCCTCTTTCGGCATTCCAAAGACCACACAGGTATCCTCATCCTGAGCAATGGTCTTTGCGCCGGCTTCTTTCATCTTTGCCATCCCCTGTGCCCCGTCCTTGCCCATGCCGGTCAAGATTACTCCAACAGCATTGGCACCGCCAAAGGTGGCCACTGAGTTAAACAATACATCCACGGCAGGCCGCTGGTGACAAACAAGGGGACCGCTCTTGATATTTACATAATACCTAGCCCCGCTTCTACGCATTACCATGTGGTAATTGCCTGGAGCCAAGAGCGCCGATCCAGGGGTTATAGAGTCGCCGTCCTCAGCTTCCTTAACCCGAATTTCACAAAGACCATCCAGACGTTTGGCAAAACTCGTTGTAAAATTAGGGGGCATGTGTTGAACGATCACGATACCCGGAATGGTTGGAGGAAAATTGACAAGAACATTTTTAATTGCCTCGGTTCCACCAGTGGATGCGCCGATAGCAATAATCTTATTCGTTGTTTTAGTAAGAGACAATTTTCTTACATGAGATTTGACAGGACCGATTTTCCCGACTGAGGCTCTTTGGGCCAGACGATCCATGTCCACACGGGCGGCTGCGCGAATCTTTTCCGCCAACTGGACGCTCATATCCCCGACGGAATAGGCCTCTCCAGGCTTGCAGACCACGTCTACGGCCCCGATATCCATGGCCTCCATTGCAAGATCGCCCCCGGCCTTTGTTAAAGAACTGACTATTATCACAGGCAAAGGGTAATACTTCATCAATTTCCGCAAAAAAGTGATGCCGTCCATCCGCGGCATCTCAACATCCAGAGTAATCACCTCGGGCTTCAAGGCAACAATCTGGTCTCGAGCCACATACGGATCAGGCGCAGTTCCGACAACCTCAATATCTCCTTCCTGAGACAACTGTTGCTTGAAAACCGAACGGACAACAGCAGAGTCGTCAACTACCAGGACACGTATTCTTTTCATAATTGTCAGCTGACCTTCAGATATCTATTGATAAAAACCGTCGGCTTTAGCTGGGAAATTCCCTTAAAGCCGATTATTGAATCATGGTAACTATTCAGCATAATGCAAAATATAGCTAAAACCACCGAACTGTAACTGTTCTGCAGTGCTTCATAGGGAGGCAAGCAGGTTGATCAGCTATACATCATCAGTATGCTGGGCGACCTGATCGCCTTCCTATGGAGTGCTGCAGAATAGTTACGAATCATGATTGATGGCGTCGTAAAAAGTCCGATCTACTGCGTCGCAGTAATTTTTCAGGCACGAGGCATACCACATGTATGGCCTCGTACCTGAAAAATTACTACTCCTTGCACCCCAAGGGCATTTCCTGCGGGGCATATATCGAACTTTTTACTTAGCCATCTAATTCGGTACGATGGACTTTTTACAAGTCCATCATGATTCAATAGTCATACACAGAATGCCGGATGATGTTCTGAAAGCAATAACCGAAAAATTCTCAAACAACTTTTCAGGAAAAAAATCGTAAGCCTTGCCCGACTCAGGCCTCCCGAGAACAGCTGTCCCTTCAGGATTAATTTGCCCAAGCAGACCGCCGACACCCATATTCGCTGTCTCACGCAATGTATCAAGCACCTGGCCCTCATCAAGGGAGGATGTGTCAATTCCCATAAAATTCCCTGTCATCTGCCAGGCTAAGGCCTTGCTCAAATAAAAATGGACCACAGACTCCTTGCCATCCAAGGTATATCCCATGCCGGCATAGTAATAGTCGGAAGCGGATTCCACCGCATCTGCCCCAAGGCCGACAACCGGTTCCAAACAAATGAAGAACATCTTTTCAAACAATTCCTTCATTGATTCGATAACAACCTTTTTCACATGGTCATCCATATACCGGCCTCCTATCCAAATGTCTGTCCGGAAATACAAAATTTCTGGATAAAGCTATTACTCTATGACATTTGATTTTATCAATGTCATTGGTTCAAAGGTTCAAGGTTTATTTGATCGGAATTTTTCCTTATTCAACCCTGAAGCCTGAACGTGGAACCTTGAACCGCAATCAAAAATCCATCCCCTCGTCACCCTCAACCCCATTTCCATCTTCAAAGACCTTATTTTCAACCTTATGCGCATAGGCCTTTTCCAGGACCTCCATTAAAATCTGTTTTATTGTCTCAGGCAAAAAAGGCTTCTTTATGTAGGCTGCCGCACCAAGGTTCCGGGCCTGCTCCATCCGGGCCAAACTGGATTCGGTCGTAATCATGACCACGGGAATATTCTCATAGACCTCATCCTGTTTCAATTCCCTGAGAAGATCCATCCCACTCATTTCAGGCATGTTTATGTCGGTTAAAATAACATCCACCCAAGTCTCCTTCAGGACGTCCAGAACCTCTCTTCCGGTTGCAGCCTCAAGGATCTCACCTATTGGAACGCCCGACATAACCACGGTCTTTTTTATCACTGCCCGCATGGTTTCGGAATCATCCGCAATTAAGATATTGAAAGCCATACCATTCCTCTGCTAAGTTCACTCATCGTAACTGTAAACTGTCAACCGATAACCAGATGAAAATATACTACAAAGCCAGTATCTCCTCAGCCTTGGCCATCTCTGCAAGCAGATCGGCCATATGTAAATCCATGTCGTTCTGGGTGATGTCAAATCGTCTCAACCCTTCCCCATGGATCCTGGTAGCCAATCCACCGGCTCCTACCCCTATTCCCATGGAGGCAACCAGAACATTACTCAATGCAACGAGTGCAGTCATGACCCCTCTGTCCAAGGCGTCCGGTTCGTGGTGATCTCTTACCGCAGTCACCATTTCCTCGGGAAATTCCCAGTTCATCAGGATAATTCCTCCGAGTTCCGCATGGGTTGTCCCCAAAAAATACTTTTCCGCCTCTACGAAACTACAACGCTCATTCAACACCTTGCGCATTATCTTGTTGAAATCTTCTTTCACAAAACTGCTCAAAAACTGCTTGCCGATGTCATGCAGAAGTCCGACAGTAAAAGCGGATGCCTCATCCACTACCTTCACGTGATGCATGAGCTGGCGGGACATGATTGCAACGGCCACGGAATGTTTCCATATTTCACCCTGTTCAAACTTGTAACCGCCTCCTGCAATATCACGAAAAAAGGTCGAACTGCTGCTCGTGATAATCACCTCTTTTAATAAATTCTGTCCAATTACCACGAGCGCCTCATCAAGCGAGGAAATCTTACGAGAGAGAGCAAAATATGAAGAATTGCAGACCTTAAGGACAGTTGCGGTAATTGCCTGGTCATACTGAATCACGTCCGCCAGATCTTTGGCCGTAACATCATGCTTGAGCATTTCAATGACCCGCATCGCAACCTTTGGAAACGGCGCCACCTGCTGAACCGAATCCAGTATCTCTTTTAGCCGGCTCATAATGCAAACACCTCCCGCCCCGGCCTCTTAACTAAGATAGCGCCTGTACCTATATGTAGAGAAACAGTGCGGTTTACAGTTCCTCCGACATCTGATCCGGCCACTATGACATTATTCTTCCAAAATATCTTCCTGAGAGCCAGAGCATTTCGTTTACCGATGTTGAAGAAACCGCTGTTATCCAACACCTGAGCCCCTCCGACCACTTTAACAATCATCCGTTTTTTATTCGCCCCAAATTTATATGCTTCCCTAAAAAGCAGAGGAACGCCCGAGTCGGAAAACATAAACGGATTCTTCTTCGCCTTTTCCTTGTCAAGGTTCGAATCCGGAAGTAAGTAATGCAACAATCCGCCCGCCTTCACTTCAGGATCCCATATAATCACGCCGATACATGACCCGAGTGAATATGAAATGATCACATCATCGGGATTATTACTCACCTTCATATCAGATATACCGACCACGATCTCCATCAACACCGCCCCTCAAAAAACCGCCTAAATTTCACTTACGTCACTTTTGATAAGCTGTGGTCGCTACCTGTTTGAAGTTATGGGTCAAACCAGACAGACTCTCGGAGTGGCCGATAAAGAGATATCCCCCACTGTTGAGGCTGCGGTAATATTTATCCACCAGTTTCTGCTGGGTCTGACGGTCAAAATATATCATTACGTTACGGCAGAAAATAATGTCGAGCGTCCCATCCCATGGAAACTTGTGCATCAGGTTAAAACGATCAAACGAGACCTTATCCCTTAAAATTTTCTTAACTTTGACGAACCCCTCACTATGTCCCACTCCCTTCTGGAAATATTTCCTAACATACTGGATCGGCACTTTTTCAAGCTGATCATCCGGATAAACTCCATGAACAGCCGCCTTAAGAACCTTAGTCGAAATATCCGTGGCTATTATTTTATACTTAATACCGGCAATAGCCTGTTGAGACTGAAACTCCTCAAACACAATGGCCAGAGTGTAGGGCTCCTGTCCCGATGAACAGGCGGACGACCAGCAAACGATCTCTTCCCTTATTCCACGTCCCTGTCTAACAAAATCCGGAAGCAGATTATTAGTTAAAAACTCGAAGTGAGCATTCTCTCGAAAAAAACTGGTAAAATTCGTTGATACGCAGTTTATAAATTCGACAAGTTCCGTCTTTTTCTTATCTTTTACCAGATACTCATAGTACTCTTTATATGAATTAATACCTTTTGCTCTTAACCGTTTCCCCAGCCGTGCTTTCAGCAATTCACGCTTCTCGGGCTTGAGATAAATTCCCGATTTATCATATATAAGATCGCTGAATTTCTTAAACAGTCCATCGGTAAGCCGACCAGCCCGAACCGGTATGCACCCGAATTCCGCTTCGCCATTGGCGCCTTGCTTTACGATACGGCCCTTACCGATCTTGTATGTAGATTGAAATATCATTAATAAAAACTCCGAATCAGTCCCTGTAACAGAGGCCGCATCCTGTTTCTGCCCCAGGAGGCTGTCCGAAAATACAAATTATGGATGAAGATATTGACAGTTAGCGTTACAACTTTTCCAACTGCTCAAGAGCGCCTTTACCGATTACATGGTCAACATTAAGCAGGATCTTCACTTTCCCCTTGACCTTACCCATGCCCAGTATGTACTCCAGATTCGTGGTCGTGCCAAAGGAAGGAGGCGGCTCAATCTCTTCAGCTGAAATATTTAAGACCTCGGACACGGAATCCACCAGCATCCCAACCTGAATAGCCCCGGACTCTCCTGACAACTCAACCACGATAATACATGTCCGTTCCGTGTATTCCTGATGCTCCATCTCAAACTTAATGCGAAGTTCCAGGACCGGAATCACCCGACCCCTGAGATTGATTACTCCCTTGATATACTCAGGTGTGTGCGGAACCGAGGTGATCTCCATCACCCCGATAATTTCTCTGACTTTCAAGATCCCAATTCCATATTCTTCCTTACCGAGAGCGAATGTGAGGTACTTGCCTTCAAGCTCACTCATCGCCACCACTTTTTCGTCACGCTTATTGCCGCCTGCTCCCATAATCTTCAACCTCCTGACACGCGGACACGTAATATTGTTTCCGCCTCAATATCCAATATCCGTCCACAAATGTCTAATTCACCCAAACCCGGCGTCATGTGCCGTAAAACAACTGTCCTTGGGACGCTCAAAATAACCCTCAAAATAACCCTCAAAATATTGCAAACGCTTACACACCTGGGGTTCCCGTAAGTTTGTACGTAAATATTCGGGTGCGTGCAGATGAAGTGCTGCCGAATATTTACGTTTGTATCCCTGATGAACGGTTATTAATCAACCACTTCTTCAGCCTTCTTTTTGATAAATTCCGCAGTGTTATCACCCGCTGAGGTCAACCCCGGCAAGTCCAGAATCAGGCCCACCCGACCGTCGCCAAGTATGGTGCCCCCGGCCACTCCTGAAATATTGGTCATGTACCCGCCCAGGCTCTTAATAACCACTTCCTGTTTGCCGAGGAGTTCATCCACCATGAGCGCCCTTTCATAGCCTTCGGTCTCCACCACCACCACGATTGCATCACAGATATCGGTGCTAGTAGGCTCTACATTAAAAATTTCATAGAGCCTGATAATCGGAAGCAACCTGTTTCTAATCAAAAGCGTCTCACCCCTGCCGTAAACCGTGTTGAGGTTCTTTTCCTCAGGCCGGAGAGACTCCCGAATACCGGTAGTCGGAATTATGTACCTTTCCTCCCCCACCCTTACGACAATCCCGTCAATAATTGCAAGTGTCAGAGGAAGACGGATGACAAACAAAGACCCCTTGCCCGACTGACTGATGATCTCAACCTTACCCCTGAGTTTCTCAACGGTTTTTTTCACAACATCCATTCCAACGCCCCGGCCGGAAACATCGGTGATCTTGTCTACAGTAGAAAATCCAGCCGTAAAAATCAGGTTGTTCAGATCATAATCCGATACCTGATCACTCTCCTGGATCAGCCCTCGTAAAATTGCCTTTTCCCTGATTTTTTCCGCATTCAATCCCTGACCGTCATCTTCGATCTCAATGACGATATTGCCACCTTTCTGATAAGCCCTCAGCCAAACTGTACCTTTCCCGGGTTTCCCGACCGCCTCCCGTTCTTTCGGGGTCTGCACTCCGTGATCCACTGAATTTCGAATCATGTGCACCAGGGGATCATAAATGGACTCAACCATGTTACGGTCAATTTCCGTCTCCTCACCTTCCATGATTAAATCCACCTGCTTTCCGGATTTCTTTGAAAGATCCCGGACCAGGCGAATCATTTTCTGAAATGTCTGGCGGATCGGCACCATCCGCATTGCCATTGCAGTCTTTTGAAGTTCAGATGTGATCCTGGTGAGCTGCCCGAAGTCCCTGGTAAGTTTAGGATTATTCAGCCCCATAATCAATGAATTCTGACGAACCAGAGACTGCATAATCACCAGTTCACCCACCGCGTTGACAAGTACATCCAATTTATCAACATTCACCTTGATGGACGCAGTGACCTTATTCTTACCCGCAACGCCGAATTTTAACATTTTCGAAGATTTTGTCTGTGTGGTCTCTGGGACTGAAGCGGGTTTAAAAATTTTCTCTTTCTCTCTGGTCTCCGGGACCTTTTTTTTCTCCCTTGCCGGAGGCGCGGGCGCTTCCGCCTCTTCTTCAGGAGCAAGTTCGATTTCTTGTTTTACCGAAGGCGCAGACGCTTCCGCCTCTTCTTCGGGAGCAGGTTCGATTTCTTGTTTTACCGGAGGCTGCGCTACAGGTTCAATGGCTGGTTCCGGAGCAGAAGGCTCGGCTTCTCCACTCTGAACAGCGTGGACACTGGAAACAAATTCAGATATGTCAAACTCCTTAAAATATTCAGGTCCATTGTTCAATACCTCCCTTACATTCTCCACCATGGATTTCAAGAAATCGCCAGCGCTCAGGACAATGTCGATTACGGCCGAATCCATCTTCCTGACACCATTTCTCACATCGTCGAGCAAATTCTCGGTAGTATGGGCAAGTTTATTAATAGACTTCAGGTTCAGAAAACCGGACACACCCTTAATGGTATGAAACGGACGGAAAATATTATTGATGATATCAGAATCATCAGGATGCTGCTCCAGATCAAGGACATTGACCTCGATTACCTCAAGATGCTCAAGCGCCTCTTCAATGAATCCGTTGATCAGATCGGCATCCTGAGCAAAATCAGCCACTACCGGCTCTTCAGAAGATGCCGCTCCAACGCCCTGGCCAACCGGTTCTTCAGGCTGCAAAACCTCCTTTGCCGATTCCCTGCCGGTCTGGTCTTCATCCTGACCTGTCAAATCATTTTTCTCGATCTGATGGCCGATTGTATTCATATTATTGCAGAACTTAGCCAGTATCTCATCATCAGGCTTGCCCTTTAAACGATTAGTCTCCTGCATCAGGCTGATGCAATCGGCAAGCAGTTCAAAATTTTCCGCCGAATCATCCACCAACTCTCCCATTATGATCTTTTCAAGAACCCTCCTCAGCGCCTTACTCATATTCCAGAGAATATCCATCTCCCGAACAGATGGACTGGCCACCATTTCTTCAGTCAACTCAATCAGTTCACCTATTACGGAAAGATTACCCGGATCGACCATCATAATCTTCAAGGCAATAGCTTCCAGATGTTCAAAAGATGTCTTTTTGACTTCAGCCATTCAAAAACTCCTCAAACGTAACCATTCACCAAAGATACGAACTTACGCCCCCCAGGCATGTAAGCGTTTACCAGTGCCCCAGCTGCACCCCGCAAGGGGGTATAAATGCGTGATCAGAACGAGTGACTATAACCACACTATGTCGCTTGCCCTGATCACGTGCAGATGGGGTGCTGGTAAACGCTTACCCTTAAATTAAACGGGCGAGAAGCCGGCATAATACGTTCAGTATCAAAACAGCTCATACCATACACAATAATATAATTATCCAGCCGTTATAGCAAAGGTTTTTTAATAGAAATACTTTCAACCCCTGATTCGTCATACAAAATAGACGGATCAATTTTTAAAATCTGCGACTCAAGGGCCTCTAAGTTCTGCCTGACCTTACCAATAATGTTTGTACGTGGATATTGCTCAAGTATTTTAAGCAGCAACTGACGGGATTCCAAAAGAAGTTCAGCCTTCCGGTTCACCTCAGCAGTTTTCCTCGCCTTTACAAAAAGAGTGGCTGCGGTTCGACGCAGTTCGGCAGCAGCCAGGTCCGAGGCCTCCTTAATCTTTGCCATTGCTTTTTCGTGATAATCTGTTTCAACAAGAAGGGAAAAAATCTGGATGGCCTCAAAATATTTCCGTAAATCCAACAGGCTAACCGCCTCGTCCCACCGGGACGAGAGCGCCTGATCCATCAATTGCCGCCGGAACTCCCGGTCCCCGGCCTCGGCAAGGACAACCTCATCAAGCGCCTTTCCGACAATATCCCTCATGTCACCAGAGATCTCTCTGTCAAGCAACATGTCAAGAATAGCCCCGGCCTTTAAATATTCCTTCCCGTCCACAAGCCCATCTACTGTTTCAAGCTGACTGACGACCCATCCCCGGACCTGCTCCTCCGCTTTATTAAGAAGCAACGCGCCACCACGCGCAAACTCACTTTCAAGAGAAATATATTCCAGCTTTTTCACCAGTCCCTTCATTTCAACCGGCACATGCCTTCCGTCAAAGGAAATATATATCTTGAGAACCGACCTGAAAATCGCGAGTTCCTCTTCCCTCTGTTTTCCACTTTCGATCAAAGAGAGGCTGCTGGAAACCCATAAATCATGTTCCCTGCACGACTCCCTACAATCTTTAAGCTCCTGATAGATACTCCTTGCCTCTTCAATCCGCCCGCTTATAAAAAGCAGATCCGCTACCAGACGTTTAAACGAAAGAGGGGCAATCTCTTCCACACCTGAAAAATTTGGTACAAGGCCGCAGATCCGTCCGGAAAAAACGCTTTGGGTATCACTTTTTTGCAAATCCCGGAGAGTCTCAAGCAGCACAGCCGCGGACTCATTCACACGCCCTGTCCGCAGTAAAGCCAGACCGTACTTCTGTTTTAGTGAAGGAGTCAGCTTTCTATCCGGAAATGTCTCTTTCAGATTATTAAAAGCTCGAACAACTTCCTCGCTTGCCCCCTTTTCAGCGTATTGGTGAACTATTGTTTCCGTATGCTCTAAAGATTCAGCCTTAAAACTTTCCAGCAAAAGAGATGCGGGTGAACCCTCATCCAATACTGCATCGCATCCGCTCTCCAAGTATTCAATATCAAGCTGGAACACTTCCCAAGGATCCTCATTTTCAATCCCTGAATCAACCTGTTGATAACCTCTGTCCAGGATACGCTGACGAAGCCGGCTATAAGCTGAAACAATTCCGTCAAGACGTACGGCGCATTCACTCCATTCTCCCGGCTGCCCATCATCCAAATCCAAAAAACCGATCCAATCCGAAACAGCCATCCGTTTAGCAAACTTTTGCTCGTAAACACCAAGACGCTTATCCACATGAGCCAGATCCGGCAGCGTTACAACCTCTGTCACTTTGACAATAGTCTCAACCCCTGTAACCGATTCAGGAGGAATTTCACCGAACCGCCCGGCTAAATCATGTTTCATACTCATCTCGGGACGAAGGGGGTCGCGATCCTTGATTCCAGTAATAACCTCTGCCCGAGGCTGAACCGTCTCAGGTGTCCTCACCGCCCTTTTATGCCGTCCCCCTATGGATATACAACTTGTCAGGACCATACATAAGACCACAAAATAAAAACATGAAACAAAGAGAGCCCGGATTCTCATTTTCAGTTACCCCTCATCCGCCAGAACGGCAGAAAATATCTTGCCGGTTTCATTCCGCCCTCATCATTCTCTTTACCAAACGTAACTACTGTGGTTCCGGAATCTTTCCCGGGATCAACAGAGACCTCGATCTGACCAAGGTCCGGGTAATGGAGAGGCATCTCGGAAAACCCGGCAAACGACATGTCAACCACGTCGACATTTTTTGCATATTCACGATCCAGGATAACGGCATTGGCAAGACGTGTCCATACCGGAAGGGCGCCCGAGGAGCCGGTAACATGCGTGCTGGTTTTGACCATGGGGCGGTTATCGTCAAAGCCAACATAAACAGCCAGCACATAACACTCTTCAAGTGTGACACTATCCCCTTCCCGGTCCAGTCCAGGCACAACACCCACAAAAGCGGCGTTCGTGAAACGGTTGGCTGTCCCGGTCTTTCCCATCACCGGAATGGTAATATCAAGTTCACTTAGCCGTTCCTCTTCTTCAGGATCACTGCTTCTCAATTTGACCCTGCTGTCTGCATACCTCCCTGTTCCATGTTTCACCACATTACGAAGGATATTGGTGACGGCAAGGGATGTCCTGGAGTCCACAATTTGCCCGGCCGTACGCTTTGGCGTATAGATTACCTCACCGTCACGATCCTCTATTCTATCAATAATTCTCAAACCGTTCCCACTCCCTTGCTTGCCGATGAGACTTGTCTCTCCCGTTACAAGAGATTCATAGACATTGGCTGCCTCTAAAAGAGATATCACATTGGACCCAAGAGGAAAAGAGAGAACTGCGTCCAGTCTACTTTCAATACCGCATGCCCGGCCAAAGGCGACCATATACCTAAGGGCCGCCAGGACCCTGAAATCCCTAATTTTATGCAGCACTTCAGGAGAATATGGGGGCAGACTATTAAGCCGCTCATACTCATTTTCCATATATTCCTGTAACTGATCTATGGTTGGCGGGGTCAACATCCCTTCAATCAGTATGGAATTCCAGAAAACTTCCTGCTCATTTTCATTCATGAACAAAAAAGTGGTCAACAAATCGGTCCGGCTCATCTCTTTCCATCCTTTGCCGGGCGATTTCCTGCTATAGATGAACGACCCGGGATCCGATCCGACGTATTTGTCATCTAAAGGCGAAACAAATATTTTCCGATACAGGCCGGTGGTGCGAGAATTCCCTGAAATCGCCTGAATATCCTGTTTCAGCTCCGACAACTCCCTGTTAAGCTCAATATACCTTATAAAATTCCTGTCAAGGAGACTTCGCCTTATCCCTGCCTCACGACCGGAACTATTTCCAGGCGGATACATTTCCGCCATGGCATCAAACAAAAACATACGAAGGTTGTCAAATTCCTTATGCCTCCCCGAAAACAGCAAATCCGGTTCCATATGCGCAACCGCTGTAGTGAAAGCCGCCTCATACAGAGCATCCCGGTTCACGAGTATCCCGAATTCATCACGAACCCTTTGCCTGTAATGTTCATACGACTCGCCTTGCTCCCTGTCCAGACCCAGGTGAGCGATCACCTCCTTGAACCGGGCAGGGGAAAGACGATCACATAAATGGTAAAGCAGCCAAACCGTGGCAAGATTTTCCGAATGCGTCCCGGCCCAGTTCATGGAGACCCATTCATGGGGGCTCTTGTGGTCGGGCCTTGGGAAGTAGGCCCGCCTCTGATAGACAAACACATTCCTCAAGTTGTGTAAAATATCCGCGCTGTTCCAGCAAAGTTGCAATGCCGCGCAGTAAACCATCGGTTTTACAACCGACCCCATCTCCCGCCTGGCCGTGATCGCACGGTTATAGAATCTGTTGTCCATTCCGCCAACCATGGCCCTGATAAATCCATCCTCCATTATCAATGCACCGCCTTGTATTTTCGGGTATTTTTCCAGGTCAAGGATGTATTCACCGGCTATCTCGTCAACCTCGCGTATGCTGACATATACCAGATCTCCAGCATCAAGCTGATCAACGACCTTATCAAGATCGTCGTTCCCCGGTTTTGTCCACCTCTGACCTCTGTATTTTACAAGGGGAGATATGAGATTCATAAACCCTGCCTTGTCAACACGACCTTTCATCCCGCCGTTCACATCACTGTCGGAAAATCCGACCATAAGCGAGTATGATGGAGATTTTTCAACCTCAACCACACGGCCGAACAGAAATGCCCGAACCTCCGCCTTTTTCCGGTTATTTTTCGCGACGGATTCGTACGTATCCTGAATGGAGCGTGTATCATACCCTTTCAACCTTATATCCAGCCGGGACAACTCCTTTCGAAGCGCATACAGGCTGTTTTCCTGCAGGTTCCTGTCCAACGTCGTGACAATCCTGATCCCGGATGTTGCCACGTTATCAATCCCGCGGCTTGTCAACACTTCCTCCACCTCTGGTTCTGCAAGAGCTTCCTTGACCAGGTCCATGGCGGTATTGAACGAATAATAGGTACGTCCCTGCCGAAAAGGGATATCACGATCCAGATTCTTCTGGTACCTGACCGCATCAATCATCCCAAGGTTATACATCTGAGCAAGGACGTATTTTGTCCGTATTTTGGCTCGACGCCTGGCCTTTTCAGACAATTCCTCGTTTTTCTTAATAAAAGGATTGTAATAATTGGGCCGTTTGACACTCCCTGCTATAAAGGCGCATTCCAGGATATCGAGTTCATCAACCGACTTATCAAAGTAATACCGTGCGGCCACTCCGAGCCCATGGCCGTTTCCGCTGACATAGAACTGGTTGATGTAAAATTCCAGTATCTTTTCCTTGGAATAATGATACTCAAGGCGTAGCGCATACAAAAGCTCCCTCAATTTGGACTTCAACGATCTGTCCTTGCGCCTGAAAAGGTTTTTGGCCGTCTGCTGGGTGATGGTGCTCCCACCCTGAACAACGCGGCCCGCCTGGAGATTCACCAGCATTGCACGGGCCATTCCTAAAAAATCCACACCATAATGATGAAAAAATGCTCTGTCTTCAGCCGCAACAACAGCGTTCACAAAATCCTCCGGCGCAAGACTGAAAGGCACATACTGACGATGGGCCTCCTGAAAAAACACACCGATCTTACTCAATCCGTCGCTGTAATATACAGGGCTTTCAATAGCCAGAATCCTCTCTATGTTGCCCTGCCGTATCTCATCCCCGGGATTAAATACAACCAGCCAGTAGTAGGCTGTGGTCCCACCCAGAATTGTAAGGCATACAAAACCGATTGTTATAAAAGAAAATCTTTTCAGCAGTCTCTTTAGCATGGTTTCTTCAACTAGTTGACTTTATAGATAAAAAAAACTCCTCTGACCCTCAACCTCTCATTTTTTCCACTCCTCATATTTCCCTAAAACCCTCTTAATTGCAAGCTTGTTGCAGGTTTTTGATTGCATATCCAGATAATGTCAGGTTAAGATGCATGGTTGATCGGGCTTGTTTTTTCTCGGAATCTTAACCACGACCGCCCAGACACAAAAAACTCCCTGTTTTTCAGGACAATTCACAAGTTGTATGCCTATGAATAAAACCAATCTGACATATTTAATCAGCCTATTTTTTTTACTGCTGACCGTCTCGTCATGCACATCTTTAAACGACTCCACTGCCAATGGGCCGTCCGGCGAAGATCCGGCAGTGACATCCGACCCGGATGCGAACTCTTTACTCCAAGGGATTGCGTTCTCTCCTTCCGAGATCTCCGGAGAAGAATTAACAGAGCAGTTGACGGTTCCTGAACCGGAAAAAACAGTAGTTCTGGAGGTCAAGGAACTAGAGGCCTTGGGGAAATGGGAAGAAGGTTCCCTTGAAACAGTCCCGGAGAAGAAAGAAATCCAATACGACTTCCCGGTAACCGTCAACAAACACGTTGAGTTTTATATAGACTTCTTCCAGAACAAGCAGCGTAAGACATTCACCCGCTGGCTTGAACGATCGGGACGCTATATTCCCTTGATCCAAGAGCATCTCAAGGAGGCTGGATTACCACTTGATCTGGTGTATCTGCCGATGATCGAAAGCGGCTACAGCCTGACCGCCTATTCCAAGGCCAAGGCCGTAGGTCCCTGGCAATTTATCAAGTCCACCGGGCGTCATTACGGACTTGTAATCAACAACTACGTGGATGAACGAAGGAACCCTGTCAAATCCACACAGGCGGCAGTGGCATTTCTTTCCGATCTTTACGATGAATTCGGATCATGGCATCTGGCTGTTGCCGGCTACAATGCAGGCGCCGGAAGGGTCAGAAGCGCTGTGAGAAGACACAAGACCCGTAACTTCTGGGAACTTGCCCAACGAAGAGGTTTAAAGTCTGAAACAAAACGTTACGTCCCGAAACTGATCGCAGCCATCATCATTGCCAAGGACCCGGCAAAATATGGTTTCAACAATATCGAATACAATGCTCCGCTTACCTATGAAACCGTTGATATCCCCAGATGGACCTCCCTAAGGGCCGTATCCGCCGCCTGCGACGTGGGACTGAAAGAGCTTCGAAATCTTAACCGGGAACTGCGCCGCTCCATCACACCTCCGGGTCCGACCACATATTCCATCAAGGTGCCGATCGGCAAAAAGAAACTGGTGGCCTGTAATCTGCCCATGGTCAAGGCGATTGTCAACACCGGATACAAAACACATATTGTCCGAAAAAACGAAACCTTAC
>DAOVYS010000251.1 GCA_030635485.1 Pseudomonadota bacterium
CCTGCTCCTGAATCTGAGACATGTAGGTGGGATAAGCCAGGCGTACTTCGATTCCGTTCGGATAACCCGCTTCCTTGAGCAGGGCTTTTGCCTTTGCAGGATCAAAAGGATAGGGCTTAAGATCAGGTGCGTGGCCGAATGTCCTGGGGCTGATAGGACCGTTGCAAAGAATAGCCTTGCCGTTGAAAAGCGCTTTGTTGATAAGCTCGCGGTTAATGGCGTAGTTGACTGCCTGGCGTACGCGTACGTCATCAAAGGGCGGCTCATAGGTGTTTATGCCAAGATAGGGCATTACGCCCATCTGTGAGGTGAGATACGCCTTGCCTGACTCAAGGATATTTTTTCTCTGGTGAACGGCGATACCGCTGATCACATCTACTTCCCCGGTGATTAGTGCCGCTACCCGGGATGTCGCCTCGGGAACAGTCTTAAAGACGACTTTGCGGTAGTATGGTTTGGGGCCGTAATAATTTTCGTACCGCTCCAGAATTACCGATTCTCCCCGCACCCATTTCGCAAGTTTATAAGGCCCGCATCCCACCGGGTTGGTGTTGTATTTTGTGTTCCCGACTTTTTTGATATAATCCGGAGGAACGATGGGAAGGTAAATACCCAGCATGTAAAGACCGGGTGCAAAGGGCTTTTCAGTTTTTATCTCAAAGGATAATTCATCCAGTACCTTAATCTCTTTGAAGGCGGAAAGTTTTCCCTTGTGGGGACACTTGATTTCAGGATCAAATACCCTGTCAAGAGAGAATTTAACGGCCTTTGCATTCAAGGGCTCACCGTTATGAAAAGTGACCCCTTTGCGGAGGGTGATCTTCCAGGTCATGTCGTCCAGCTTTTCCCATTTTTCAGCCAGGGCGGGTTTGATCGATGCATCCTCCTGGGGAAAAAACAGCGTGTCGTGAATATTGTAGCAAACACTCATCGTGTTTTGCAAAGAGGAACGCATCAGGTCGAGTCCCACGGGTTCCGATTCCTGAACCACGATCAGTGTGTCCGCATCCCGGGCCACCCCAGGTGATGCAAACAGGCAAATTAACATCAGAGCTGCTAAAATGAGTAAATACGTTTTTTTCATAAGTCTTCTCCTTTAATTTTAATTGTTTGTTGATCTTTACCTCTTAACCTGACCGAAGACGATCCTACCGGTCAGGTGCGGGAGGCCTCCAATACGGTTTTTTCATAAGTCACCTCCTTTAGCCCTGGTTGTTTGTTGATCTTTACCTCTTTACCCGGCCGAAGACGATTCTAACGGTCAGGCGCGGGAGGACTCCATATTTCACCGGCACTGTGAAGGTGGCAAGAAACGATATGCCCATCTTCTATCTGACGCGCCGGCGGTTTTTTTTGAGTACAAATGTCCATGCACTCAGGACACCTTGTATGAAAACGGCATCCTGGCGGGGGATTGCGGGGTGACGGCACATCTCCCTGCAGGATGACTTTTTTTCTGTTTTTTTTGTGCGGGTCCGGGATAGGAACCGAAGAGAGAAGCGAACGGGTATACGGATGAAGCGGGGTTGCATAAAGTGATTTTACCGGTGCAAGTTCGACGATCTCACCCAGATACATGACCGCCACTTTGTGACTGACGTGGCGGATAACACCCAGGTCATGAGATACGAAGATATAGGAAAGTTCGAATTGTTTCTGCAGCCGTAACATCAAATTGAGCATCTTTGCCTGTACAGATACGTCAAGGGCGGAAACCGGTTCATCGGCAATGATCAGTCTGGGTTTCAGGATAAGGGCCCTTGCCAGCATGATTCTCTGGCGCTGCCCCCCTGAAAATTCGTGGGGAAACCTTTTCATATGTTCCGGCAGCAGCCCGACTTCGGAAAGCGTCTTCTCTACCTCTTGCTTACGGGATATTCTGTCTCCGATGCCATGGGTAAGAAGAGGCTCTTCCACTATCCGTTCCACTGTGAGACGCGGATTCAGGGAACCGAAAGGGTCCTGAAATATAATCTGTATCCCCTGGCGGAGTTTCCGGCGCTCCCTTGGATGCATCTCAAACATGTTTTTACCCTGGAACCATACTTCACCGGATGTGGGAGTCAGAAGATTTAAAATAGTGCGGCTGGCGGTGGACTTGCCGCAACCCGATTCCCCCACAAGGCCCAGTGTCTCACGGTTCCCAACCGAAAAAGAGATATCATCCACGGCGTAAACATATTTTTTTTTGCGGTTGAACAGACCGGATCGAACCGGGAAATATTTGCTCAATTTATACACTTCAAGCAGATTAGACATGATCGACTTTCCAGCATGCGACTTTATGTCCGGGACCAATTTCGTGAAGTTCGGGCTCCTTTTTCCTGCAGATATCTTCGGCTTCAGGGCATCTTGTGTTAAACCTGCAGCCTGACGGCAGTTCCAACAAGCTGGGCACCGTCCCGCTGATCTCGTAAAGTTCCTTACTGTCGAAATCTGAAGTAGCGCTGGGAATAGCACGCAGCAAACCCTTAGTGTACGGGTGCAAAGGCTTGTCAAATAGATCCGGGGTGGATGCGATTTCCATGACCTTACCGGTATACATAACCATGACTCTGTCGCTTGTCTCGGCGATTACCCCAAGATTGTGGGTGATCATTATAATGGCGGTTCCAAGATTGTCCCTCAGTTTCATCATAAGATCCAGGATCTGGGCCTGTATGGTTACATCAAGAGCCGTTGTTGGTTCGTCGGCGATAAGGAGTTCGGGCCGGCAGGCAAGCGCCATGGCGATCATAACCCTTTGCCGCAGTCCTCCCGAAAGCTCATGCGGGTATTCGCTAATACGGTTGCCAGGGTCAGGCACACCTACTGCTTCCAGAATATCAACAGATTCATCAAGGGCCTGTTTGTAGTGCATGTTCCTGTGAACCCGGTAAACTTCTGAAAGCTGGTTGCCCACCGTAAAAACAGGATTAAGTGCTGTCATGGGTTCCTGGAATATCATGCTTATCTTGTTGCCACGGATACCGCGGATATCCTTATCCGAGACGTTAAGCAGGTTGCGCCCTTTAAATTGAATCTCCCCACCTGCAAAAAAAGCCGGGGGCATAGGCAGAAGGCGAAGGATTGACAGGGCGAGAACACTTTTCCCGCATCCTGATTCTCCCACTATTCCAAGGACCTCATTTTCGTTTACTTTGAGACTCACGCCGTCGACAGCCTTAACTATCCCTGCGGGGGTCTTAAAGCAGGTTTTTAAGGAACTGATCTTTAAAGGCGTCATAAATCAAGTTAGGGGCTTCGCCCCAATTGGAATGTTGGAATAGTGGAATATTGGCCTCCGGATCGTAGCGTCTGCGCCTCGGAGAGAATCATGGGTTCTGGGATAATGGAATGGTGGGTTTAGAGAATCAAAACGAATATAATTGGATTGATTTTCTAGTAATAGTGGCGTATTTTCTGGGGCGAAAGCAGAAAAGGGATGTCTGACGGGCATCATCATAAAATGTAGATACAACATTTTTTTAGAATAGAATAGACCTTTTTCCGCTTTTCAGACCCAGCCTTCCCTGGCCCAGACCGAATGCGCAACATGTTCGCTTCTTAGCTATAACTTAAGCCATTACATCGGAAGCAGCGATTAATACCAATTCGCACCAGGGCGGGCCAACATTCCACCATTCCATCATTCCATGCGGCTTACCCA
>DAOVYS010000179.1 GCA_030635485.1 Pseudomonadota bacterium
AATCGGAGGAATGTGATGAAAACACAGATTGAACTTGCCAGGGAAGGAATCATCAGCAAAGCTATGGAAAAAGTGGCAGGCGATGAAGGATTTACAGCAGAAGAGATTCGACACCGGGTTGCCGCAGGCCATATCGTGATTCCGTGTAATCCCAACCGCAAAACGCAAAAAACTGTCGGTATAGGAAGAGGGCTGCGCACAAAGGTCAATGCCTCCATCGGCACCTCTTCGGATATTTCCGATCTTGATCTTGAAATTAAAAAAGCCCGGATAGCGGAACAGGAGCAGGCCGATAGCCTCATGGAACTTTCCACCGGAGGCAACCTGGATAAAATCCGCAGGGCTGTTCTTCAAAACTGCGCCCTTCCCGTGGGCAATGTTCCCCTTTATCAGGCCTTTGCCGAAGCCGGCCGGAAATTTCATAATCCCAACAAGCTTGACCCTGAATATCTTTTTGAACTAATAGAACGTCAGTTGGAGGATGGTCTCTCCTTTATGGCGATTCATTGCGGCATTAACCGTTTTTCCATAGAACGGCTGCGTAACCAGGGATTTCGTTACGGGGGGCTGGTCTCCAAGGGCGGCACTTTTATGGTGTCGTGGATGGAATACAATAATCGGGAAAATCCTCTTTATGAGCAGTTTGACAGGGTGTGTCAACTGATGAAAAAATATGACGCCGTGCTCTCCCTTGGTAACGGCATGCGGGCCGGCGCTATCCACGACAGCCACGATCGGGCCCAGATGGCTGAAATGATCATCAATTGTGAATTGGCTGAGCTTGGTCGTGAAATGGGGTGTCAGATTATGGTCGAAGGGCCGGGCCATGTGCCGCTGGATGAAATTGAAGGGAATATAATGGTTGAAAAAAGAATGAGCGGAGGAGCGCCCTATTACGTCCTTGGCCCGTTGCCGGCAGATTCCGGAGCTGGATACGACCATATTACCGCAGCCATTGGAGCGGCCAATTCGGCTCGTTACGGGGCTGACCTGATCTGTTATATTACTCCGGCGGAACATCTGGCGCTGCCGAATGAGGAAGATGTTCGTGAAGGTGTTCGGGTAACGAGATTAGCTGCAAGAATAGGTGATATTGCCAAATATCCGGAAAAAAGGGGGCTGGAAAAGAGAGCGGCCATTGCGAGACGCGATACCGACTGGCAGGAATATTTCAGGCTTCTGATGTTCTCGGAAAAGGCCGCCGAGATGCGGCAAAGCCGCGTCCCTGAAAACAGTAAAACCTGCACCATGTGCGGTGATTTCTGTGCCATGGAAAGAGGAGCTGCCCTATTCCGGAATGATATTAAGGGAGATAAGCGCGGAGTTATGTGCGGCAAGTAGGCGGCAAATGGAGATTGAAACATGCCGGAGTTGAGTGATTGAGAGTGAGAGGGGGCGTAAATCGACGCCTCTCTCTACTTTTCAGCCATTTGAACACCCGCCCTTACCAGGCCCTGGCGGACCTGTTCCGCATTGAACGGTTTGACAATATACGATCCGCACAATTCTCCGAATGAGGTAAAAATTGTGCTCGGTTGGTCGTCTACCGTCATCATAACCACCTTTGCTTCCTTTGGGAAAGGAACCTGCGCAGCCTCCCAGTCCCTTATACGTTTTAGTGCTTCAATGCCGTCCATGCCGGGCATATCGATATCCATTGTTATAATATCATACGGTTCTCCTTTTTTATGGGCGTTTAAAAAGGCATCAACGGCCTCCTTCCCGCCACTCACCTCATCACACTCTCCGAATTCGGACAGGATTGTTTTTGCCTTGACCCTGCTGGCTATTTCGTCATCCACTATCAGAATCTTCATCCTTATCTCCTTGGAAATAGGTTCTCGTAAGTTCGTACCCATGGTGAACGGTATTATTATATCAAATTTGAAACTGAAATTTTGTCAAAATATAATCGCATGCGATCAAATTCTTTTTCAAATCTATCCAAGACCTCGTCACTTCCTTTCAGTTGTCCTGATTTGCCAATTAATTCCAGTTCATGCGCAATTCGGGAAAGATCGTTCGCTGCCAGGTTTGCCGCACCGCCTTTTATGGCATGAGCCTCCTGCCTGATAACTTCCGCATCCCGGTCCGATATGGCCTGACGCATTACCTTAATCTGAGACTTTACTTTTTCCAGGAAAAGTCCTATTACCTTTATGAGCACATCCCTTTTCCCCATGAATTCATCCAGCGCCTGTTCAAAGTTCATCGGCGCACTTCCCTCTGCTTTATCCTCTGCCTGATCCTCTATTGCCGTTTTCACTTGTTCCGGAACTGTCTCATGAAGCGGGCTTAACACCTCTCCGGTCCATTTTCTTACTATTTCAAGCAGCTCTTTTCTCTTCAGGGGTTTTGAAATGAAATCGTCCATCCCGGCATTAAAACTTTTTTTATGATAGCCTTTGGCTGTATGGGCTGTCATGGCAATGATAGGCAACCTTTGCATGCCGGACGGAATTTTTTCTACACCCGCTTTGATAAATTTTTTCTCCATGGCACGTATTGTCCGTGTTGCTTCAAAGCCGTCCATTACCGGCATCTGTATGTCCATTAGAACGGCATGGTATCTGTTACGTTCGTACAGCTCAACCGCACGCTGCCCGTCCTCTGCAAGATCGATCCGGTATCCTGCATTCTGTAGATGGGTTATGGCCACATGCTGATTCGTAGGATAATCTTCGACAAGAAGAATCCGGATGTCTTTACTGTATACCTCTGAAACAGTATGCTTGGTGACGGTCCGGGGCAGAGGCCGGGCTTCTTTTATGTCCGAGGTTGCAAGTAGTCCTAGAACCAGTTTTATGGTCTGGGACAGCATGTCCGCTTTGACCGGTTTGGTCAGATACCCCTCAATACCCAATTCACAACATTTTTTGCCGTCTCCGATTTTTCCGACGGATGTGAGTAATATTATAGGGAGGTTAGTAAATTGATCCGTCTGTTTTATCTTGCCGGGAAGATCAAAACCGCTTAAAAGGGGCAGTTGAAAGTCGATCACAATCAGGTCAAAAGGTTCTCCTGATGAAACCGCCTCTTTAAGATAAGAGAGAACCTCCTTTCCATTGGATACTTCCACAGGTCTGCACCCCCAGGAGACAAGATACGCTGCCAGCACGGATCTGATCGTGCTGCTCTGATCAGCTACCAACACCTTCAGATCTTTCAGGTCTACATCCGGTTCAGCCGGCCTGCCTTTCAGGTCTTCCTGCTTGGGAAACAGGAGCGTAAACCAGAATGTGCTGCCCACTCCCATTTTGCTCACTACGCCCATCCTGCCGCCCATAAGTTCTACCAGTTGTTTGGATATGGCCGTACCCAGACCGGTTCCGCCATATTCCCTTGTTGTTGAACTCTCTGCCTGGGAGAAACTGTCAAAGATTGTTGCCAGTTTTTCTTCAGGGATTCCAATGCCTGTGTCCTTTATTGAAAATCTGATCTCAACGCTGTCTTCCTGTTCATTGATTTTTTCACCATTGATAAATATCTCCCCCTTATGTGTGAATTTGATGGCGTTGTCTGCAAGGTTCATCAGTATCTGCCGAAGACGGCCCGGATCGCCTGTCAGTTGAGTGGGAATATCCGGGGGCAGAAACGAGATGAGATCAAGCCCCTTTTGGTCCGCCCTGACGGCAATGTTGTCCGCCACGTCTTCAATCGTGGTCCTTAAGTCAAACGGGATTTCCTCAACTTCAATCTTTCCTGCCTCGATTTTAGAATAGTCAAGTATGTTATTGACCAGGTAAAGCAGTGATTCAGCACCCTTGCAGATCATGTCAAAGATATCTTTCTGGTTGTCATCAAGGTCTGTATCCATAGCCAGTTCAGTCATGCCGATAATCCCGTTCAAGGGCGTCCTTATTTCATGACTCATATTGGCAAGGAATTCGCTTTTTGCCTTGCTGGCAGCCTCGGCTTTAACAGCCCATTGTTGAGCGGTTTTTGTCGCATCCTCCAGCTGTTTGTTGGTCTTCATGAGCTGCAGGTTGGCGGATTCGGCTTCAGCCTTGGCTTTACGAAGTTCTTCCTCCGTTTCTTTGCGTCTGGTCATGTCGCGGGAGCGGTCCAATGCCTTGCTAATGGAAAGTTGAAGTACGGATAGGGGCGTAATAGGCTTAACAATAAAATCCCAGGCGCCCAGACGCAATGCCTCAACCGCATCATCCATGGTGCCGACCCCGGACATAATTATTACAGGGAGATCAGAATGTTTTCCTGAGAACTTTGTCAGGAATTCCAAGCCGTCCATTTTTGGCATGTAGAGATCCAGAAGGATGAGGTCGGGTTTCTCAAGTTCAAAAATTTCGAGTCCCTCATAGCCGTTTTCAGCTTCCACCACTTCAAAATCCAGATCTTCAAGGAAATAGCAAATAAGTTTGCGGAGAAGAGGTTCATCATCAATAATCAATACCTTGACCGGCGGTTCTTCATGAGGCATGATAATCATATTCCTTTTACGAAATATTTTTATTTTCAAATGATATGGTTTTCTATTATAGAATAGTTGAAACGGTACCAATTATTATCATTTGAATTCAGGTAGATAGGTAGATCGTATATTTTTTTTTGATCTGTAACCCCGGTTTTGCAACGGCGTTTTTTGACTGTAAATTTGGATTATCAGCATAAGTTAGTTCTTTCTGTTTGAATTTATTATCAATTTGTTTTTTAATGTCAGATAACAATCATGTAACATGATAACATGTATCCTGTTTCTTGACCACGGATCTGAAAATGGGTAACCGTTCACCAGGGGTACGAACTTACTGAAAATGGTTCCATAAGAACAGCCTGAACGAGAGTTGCTCGCCTTTCGTTTACCGCTCTATAAACAACAACACAAGTTTGATGGTCTCGTAAAAAGTTATGGGATGGCGTCACAAAAAGTCCGAACTACTGCATCGCAGCAAGTGACGTAGCGTGAAGGGATGGATCGGACTCATGTTGTTGTGTATAAAACGGGGTTAGATAAGTGAAGAAGAGTAAGAAGAAGGAGAGGAAAAGCATGACGGATAAATTGGAAAATATTGAAACGGCTATCGAGGCATCACAAAAGGCCGTCGTCTCAAGAGAGAAGGAGATCGGTGAAGATGCGGAACTGCCAAGAGGCCCGGTTGGTCTTGATATCGGCACAACCCACATCGTCATGTCTCAGAACAAGGGAAAGCACATTCACACCGTCAAGCAGCTGAACGCTTTTTTTACAATTCCTTATTCTAAGTTTACAAAGAAGATCTTACGTGAAAACGATATAAGTTTTTATGAAAAAAATAACCTGTTCTATATCCTGGGGTATTCTGCAGAGAGTTTTGCAAACATGTTCAATACAAATACCCGCAGAACCATGGAAAAAGGGCTTTTAAGCGCCAGGGAAGGGGAAGGAATCACGGTGCTTCAGGCAATAATCGACACCTTGATAAAGAGATCGGAGAAACACGGTGATGTGATTTGCTTCAGTCTTCCGGGCGACCCCATAAACGCTCCCAATTCAGTGGTTTACCATGAGTCGATCCTGAAAATGTATCTCAGCAGCCTTGGGTACAAGCCTATTTCCATTAATGAAGGCCTTGCAACCGTCATGTCTGAGCTGGCGCATGACAATTTTACCGGAATCGGCATCAGCATGGGTGGCGGAATGTGCAACGTGTGCCTCTCCTATCTTTCGGTCCCGGTTATCGCATACAGCATCCAGAAGGGCGGGGATTATATTGCCTCCATGGTAGGTGGCGCGATAGGCGAGCCGGCCACGACCATCAAGGGAATAAAAGAAGGTGGTCTCAATCTGGCCAAGCCTCCAAAGAGCCGCACGGAAACAGCCCTTAACATCTACTATGAGGACC
>DAOVYS010000204.1 GCA_030635485.1 Pseudomonadota bacterium
AACCGAATAGCTCACCGGCAGCACCAGCATTCTCGCCAACGTGCCGTTCTGCCGTTCCCGCAGCAGGGAACCTGCCAGGGGAACCACAATAAAAAAAATACCAAACATGGCCCAGGCCGGCACATTCTGCTGAACCGCAGTCGGCATGAGTAGACCAACCCCTTGTTTCTGTTCCACAACCTGAATCAGTGGCCCGCCTATCTCTGATAAGTCAGGCAATGGCATATCAATGGTGGGCGCGGGGCTGTTCAATTTTGCGCCCTCCCCGATCCCTCGTGCACGCAGCTCAAACAATCCTTTTACCACTTCACGCATCAGAGATTCCGTTTCCCAGCCCATTACAGCCAATCTGACGTTGCCGGTTATTGCCGATCTGAATCCGCCGCCCACTGACGGTTCAAACAGTATGTTGATTTCCGTCCCCACAATCGGGACGGAAAGTTCCGGTTTCTCGCCTGACAGTATAATGTGTGCCTTATGACGCAACCCCTTGCGCAATTTTTCCAGAGTACCTTCATGGATGATTATTCCTGCCTGAAATCCGCCGCCTTTAACCTCTTCCCAGGCTTGTTCACGGTTGTCACCATGATGAACAATAATTTTGGATGAGCTTTGTAAAACATCGGCAATATAGTCACCGAGTCCGCTCTGATCTTCATCAACCAGACAAATCTGCCAGTTACGCTCCCCCATAATCTTCAGGGTATTATCCTGCACCAGCGTAATAACCAGCACCAGGACAGCCGGCATCACAAACAGAATCAGCATCCCGGCACGATCCCGCCACAGGATACGTAGTTCCTTGTTGATGATTGCAATGAGTTCAGCCATTACTATCGCACTATTTAGTATCCATCCGGAAATGCTACATTTCCGGATGGAGCTATTAGAGACTTTAGGGATTAGCTGCAGTTGTTGAAAAGTTACGTCGTGCCGGCTGAATTATTCAGGTTTTCTTAAGCCCTTTAATCGCTGCTTCAACAGCTGCTTCGGGAAAAATCAGCGAGGCATTGGCCAAGACGGGCCAATGATAGTCTTCATCTCTGTAGTAGGTGTATTTCCGTGGCACAAGCCGGCGTTGGCCTTTGTCTTTTGTCAGGGTAAAACCCTTCCTGAAAAAATCCTCTCCAAATTTGGAGAGATATCCTCCTGTCCCTATAATTTTCTTGATTTCGCGCAAATCCTTTCCGGTCTGCACCAGGCGTTCACCGTCCATTATAAATATCCGTTCCTGAACCCCGGCATGACGAATGACCGCAAGTGCAAAGCAGGCCGTGGCGAGAATGGAGTCAAAGCGCTTTTCCTTTTTGTCAATCGGCAGATAGGATGTGCTCTCTGATATCCGATCCACGAAGGCTTTGAATTCGTCATATGAGAACCCCTCGGTTTCCACCATTTTCCGGATCAGGGAATCAGCAGAGACAAGCGCGGATTGGGCCGTAACCCGCATGCCCAGATCAGCCTCTACGCTTCGCTTGTAATGCGGTTCCGGCAACCCCTTGAAAAGGACGCTGTCGGTCACTACCGCTTTGTTTGTAGAATAGAAATCCGTTGTGGCTCCACCCATGTCGATCAGGCAGAAATCACCAAAATCCGGTTGGATCTCTGCAACCAGCTGCACAAATTCAAGCATGGCCAGGGGGGTTGGGCGTGGCGGTTCGCCGGCCCTTTCCATCACTTCGTCCAGCCCTTTTCCTTTGACAATCTCCCTTAAAAAGACATCGCGAATTGCCTCTTTGGCCGGAATCGTATTCGGACGGTCTATGGAAGGCAGAACGTTTTCCGTAATCGTGAACGTTTTTTTGTGAAGAATTTCCGCCAGTTCATCCTCCGCAGCTCGATTGCCGGCATAGATAATAGGACATTTGAGGCTGGATTTGGCCAGTTTGCGTGCGTTGTGCAGGGGATAGTCTTCATTCCCGCCATCTGTTCCTCCGGTCAGGAGAATAACATCCGGTTTCGTGTTTTCGATTTCGCGGATATCAGAGGAGGAGAGTTTGTAGGAAAATATATTGGTGACCCTCCCCCCGGCTGAAACCGCGGCTTCGCGCGCCATCTTCAGCGTGAGATCCGGGACAATGCCGATTGCGGTGATTGCCAGGCCGCCTTTTGCCGAAGATGAATAGGTTATCTTGGTTTCAGGAGGCGGCTCAAGATCGGACAGTACTTGAGCGAAGCCGTCGGCAAGCCGGTCTACCGTTGTCGGACGGATCGTGGTGCTGGCAACCTTAAGGCAGCCCTTTTCCATAACCAATAAGGCTCCCTTTGTGTAGGTTGAACCTATGTCAATGCTTACCACTCTTTGCATTTTTGCGCCTCCTGGTAATGTCCTTTTTCAGTTGCGTCATTACTTTTTTCAGGTCGCAGTCAGGACGGAAGACCCGATCATATCCCATTGCCTTGAACTTTTTTTCTGTTTTGCGATAGTCACTCTTTCCAACAACCAGGTTTCCGCCGACGTAGAGGATTATGTTTTCGATACCGCGTTCGATGCAGCGGTCGCGAAGCCCCTCGCAGTCGATCTCGCCATGTCCGTAGAGTGAAGAAACGAGAATTGCCTGGGCGTTGGTTTCGATTGCCGCGTCAATGAATTCGTCCTGACTAACCATCACACCCAGATTCACCACAACAAATCTTGCGTCTGAAAGCACTCTCTCCAGGATCTTGTTGCCCACGGCGTGACAATCCGCGCCGATTACTCCGAGAACAATGGTTGACTTTTTGCCCATACTGCATGGTCTCCAGTGATTGGTTACAGCCAGTATAATTGGTATCCGGCCGGGAACGCAACATTTTTGGACGGATACAAGTCAGTCAGGATGCACTTATAAAAAGGCAGAGATGGTTAAAAAATTACTACGACGCAGTAGATCGGATTGCTATACCCTTTGGGTGCTTTTTACGACGCCATCAGTTACAATTCTTCCGGTGTAAAGGTTACAACATCGTCGATTGCAGAAGCCTCAAAAAGAATCATGGCAAGCCGGTCTATTCCAAGCGCTATCCCTGCTGATTCAGCCATTCGGCCGAGTTCTTCCAAAAATTTTTCCGGCATGGGGCCGGGTTTTTTGCCAAAATTTTTTATAGCCTCCCTCTCCTTTTCAAAACGCTGACGCTGTTCGGTCACATCTGTCAATTCTGAAAAGCCGTTGGCCACTTCAATTCCGCCTATGTACAGCTCAAAGCGTTCCGCGATATCGGGTTCGCCATGTTTCAGCCTGGCAAGGGACCCGAGTGAAGCCGGGTAGTCGTATAAAAAGGCAGGTTTTTTTATGCCGAGCCTGGGTTCCACATGAGTCACCAGCGTCTCATCAAACTCGCCCCTTTTAAGGGCCTCATGAAGAGTGACAGGGGCAAATTTTTGAAAGGCCTTTTCCAGTGTGAGCCGTTCCCAAGTCGAATTCAGCAAAACAGCGTTTCCTGAAACTCTAATGGTTTCCCCCGTACCAATGGCTTTGGCAGCGTGTTTAATAAGATCCTCGCATTCCGACATAAGGCCGGTATAATCGATTCCCGCCCTGTACCATTCCAGCATGGTAAACTCTGGGAGATGGCGACTCCCACGTTCATTGCGGCGGAAACATCTACAGATCTGAAATATTTTTGTAGCTCCGGCAGCCAGTAACCTCTTCATGCAGATTTCAGGAGAGGTCTGAAGAAACCACCCGCCGGCCGGTTCAGGTTCAATGTGGGCCTCAGGCGCGAGTGCGGGATTTCGAATCGGGGTATCCGCTTCAAGATAACCGTTTTTAATAAAAAAATCGCGAATAGCCTGAAAAAGCGCGCTCCGCTGCTGAAGGGTTTTGATTGTGATCATATGTGGATGGAAGGTAGAAGAGTGAAATGTGAATTTATTTTTTGCTTGAACCCTTATTCAAAACAGCTTGTGCTATAATGTAAAATTAAAAGTGTTTAAAGTGAAAAAAAGACCTGATTTTATGGTAAGCAGTCAAAGACACGCGTGCGGATGGGCCGCTGATGAATTTTTACAAAAGAACATGCTGGAGATATTATGAATCTTAAGGGCGAATTTGAAAGTCTCTTTCTGTCCAGTATCCTTCAGCTTCTGTGCGATGAGCTAAAAACAGGCGTCCTTCAGGTGACAAACGGAAAAAAAAAGAGCAGGGTCTTTTTTAAAAAGGGAACGATTGTCTATGCTACCAGTTCACAGAAAGAAGCCCACCTCGGCTATATCTTGAAGAGTAATGGAATATTGTCGGATGAACAACTTCAGAAATGCATGGCGTCTGCCAGGGAAAAGAAACAGGCATTTGGCAAAATTCTTGTGGATAATGGTTATATCTCCCTGGGTGCATTCAAAAAATACAACCATAAGCAGGTTGAAGAAATTCTTTACACCATGCTCCTTTGGAAAAAAGGGAAATTTGAGTATATAGATACCGAATTGAATCTGCAGGCTATGGTCTTGACCCGGTTGAACACAATAAAACTCATTTTAGAGGCATCGCGCCGTGCAGATGAAATGTAGATGTAACTATTCAGCAGCACTCCATAGGGAGGCGATCAGGTTGCCTTACGTAAATTCGTACCCATGGTGAACGGTTATGTTACGAATACACTTCAATCACTTTTCAAACACGCATGTCTCTTTCTTGAAAGACCTTGAATAAATTCTATAATCGTATTTACCATGAGGTCAACGTCGATGCCGGCCTGCAGCAGCACCCCCAGGTAGTAGTTTCCCACGGGGAAAATACAATAATTCCCCCTGTTCCCCAGCGAAAAAACAAAATAGGTAAATCGAGCCTTCTCTATTTCATCGCAGTTTAAACCACAGGCAAGCACCATTTTTGCCAGTGATTCGGGCTGTTCCGTATTATGACTTGCTATTGTTCCGTCGTTTTTGACCAGTACATAATGCGCTACGCCCTTGATTTCGACAATTCTTGCAAAATCACTGAGCGTTGCCATGATCTAAAATCCTTTTAACGAATGGCTGTTCGTGTCCCGCACTACACATCCCAGATGGCGACTAGGACTGCCCTTTACCCATAAGGCAGTGCATGGATAATTTCTATTGTTCCCCCGAGCACAGAGGGCGTCTAGCTTGTGCGCCTCAGCGCTCGGCCGAGCGATCAACAAATAGGTACAT
>DAOVYS010000033.1 GCA_030635485.1 Pseudomonadota bacterium
CAGAACCTGATTGACCTGGTGCACGGCATGATGGACGGCAATGACCCTGATCCGTCAAAGCTGTCCGGCTCGGAACTAGAACATTATAAAACATACAAAGTACTGTCCGGCCAGACATTATTCTCCGAATCCTGGCTGGAACTTTAAGATAATCCGCGTAACTATTCAACAGCACTCCATTAGGAAGACGATCAGGTCGTCCAGCATACTGATAATGTATAGCTGATCAACCTGCTTGCCTCCCTGTGGAGTGCTGTAGAATAGTTGCAAAAATCTTAACCTGAAGGCTGTGCCTTCACCCCCCTGTCAGAATGTCCGACATCCCCTCTCATCATATCATATATGGCACGTTCACGGATTATGTCTCCGGCGAAACCGTGGTTGATACTGATGATGAACGATACCGCCAGAAGCTGGCTCGTTTCATGGTGGAGGAAAAAGGCTACACTAAAGACGACCTTGAGTCTCTGACCAAAATTGAAACACTCTTCTCAGGGCAGTTCGTTGCCTCCAGAATTGATCTGGTTGTAAGCCTTAACGAAAAACGGTTCATGATCATTCGATATGGCCCCGGATCTCTTGTGACAAGGGAAAGACCCGCCATCGCAGCCGCCAGGGTGCTTGACCCGGCTCACCGGATACCGCTTGCAGTAGTGACAAACGGTGAGGACGCGGAGCTGCTTGACACCTTTACGGGCAAGATAATTGGAAAGGGGCTTGACTCTATCCCGAAAAAAGAGGAGGCCTTCGACCTGATCAAGACCCTCGACTTTTCCCCATTCCCGGAAGGCAAAAAACGGGAACGTGAAATGCGGATATTAAATACATTTGATGTTGAGATCTGCCGTACAGGCAGACCCTGATAAACGCTTACATGCCGGGGGGGCCGTAACTTCGCACCCCTGTGAACGGTTACACACCCGCAGCCCCCAAAAGGCTGATTTTATTTAACCCGTGCAATCAGGAATTCCTAATTCCTAATCACACAGCTTAATTTCATATGGAGTCTTATATCATGTCTGACACACTATCATCCTGGACTAAAACAAGTTGGCGGAACTTCACGGCCCTTCAGCAGCCGAACTGGCCGGACCAGACCGATTACGATAATGCCCTTGAAACCATCTCTAAACTGCCGCCCCTTGTGTTTGCCGGGGAGATACGCGACCTGAAAGCCCTGCTGGCAAAGGCCTCTTCAGGTGAGGCGTTTCTCCTTCAGGGCGGCGACTGTTCCGAGGATTTCGAAAGGTGCACCGCACCCGATATAAGGGAACTCTTAAAGGTCATACTGCAGATGGCGGCAATTCTCATGTATGCCGGCGAAAAACCGATTATCATGTTGGGCCGTATGGCGGGCCAGTATGCCAAACCGCGTTCTTCGGACACGGAAATTGTAAACGGAGTTGAAATCCCAAGCTACAGGGGAGACATGGTCAACGATCCCGAACCCGTTAAAGAGGCGAGGATCCCTGACCCCCAGCGCATGGTCAAAGGGTATCATCTGGCTACAGCCACTATGAATATACTACGCGCATTTACCCGCGGCGGTTACGCGGCCATGCACCGAGTACACGCCTGGAACAATGAATTCGTAAAAAAATCGCCCCGAGGACAATCCTATGAAAAACTTGCCCGCCAGATCGGCAAGGCCCTTGAATTCATGGATATAATAGGCATTGATACGGACATCCCGCAATTAAAACAGGCCTCTTTTTTTACTTCGCATGAGGCGCTTCTTTTAGGATACGAAGAGGCTCTCACAAGGCAGGATTCTACCACCGGCGACTGGTACGACTGCAGTGCGCATATGCTCTGGATCGGAGACCGGACCCGGCAGCTCGATGGAGCTCATATTGAATTCCTAAGGGGCGTATTAAACCCGATAGGCCTGAAAATCGGTCCATCTCATGACATTGATGAAATCAAAAAGATTATTACAAGGCTGAATCCTGAGAACGAACCCGGCCGCCTGACCTTGATTACCCGGTTTGGCGCCAAAAAAATACACAATTATCTGCCGCACCTGGTCAGAGAGATTAAAAAGGAAGGATTCAGCGTGGTCTGGATTTGCGATCCAATGCACGGGAACACCTATACCGCTGAAACCGGCCACAAGACCAGGAACTTTAATGAAATACTCCAGGAAATCCTCTCCTTTTTTGAAATCCACTGGGACGAAGACACTGTTCCGGGCGGGATCCATTTTGAACTGACCGGAGAAAATGTGACCGAATGCACAGGCGGCGACAGAAAGATTCGTGACAGTGAACTCAAACTGAATTACCAGACAAACTGCGACCCCAGGCTGAACGCGGACCAGAGCCTCGCACTGGCGTTTCAGATTGCGGAGTTGATTGCCAAATAAATGTCGAATAAAAAATCCGCTTCAAAACCGCCCCTGGACTGTTTCAAGGCATATGACGTCCGCGGCAAAGTTCCGGATCAGCTGGACAAAGACCTGGCTCGGCGCATCGGCCAGGCGTATGCCCTGCATATCAGTCCTAAAAAGGTGGCAATCGGATATGATATCCGGCTTTCCAGTCCGGCCATAAAAGAGGGACTGGCGGAAGGACTCCTTTCTTCCGGAGTTGATGTGGCTGATATCGGGCTCTGCGGAACCGAGGAGGTCTATTTTGCCGCCTTTCATCTTGAGGTTGACGGCGGCATAATGATCACGGCAAGCCATAATCCAGCGGATTACAACGGCATGAAATTTGTCCGTGAAAACGCAATACCCATAAGCGGAGACACCGGACTCTTTGAGATAGCCGCCCTTGCCGCACAAAACAGATCCCGTGACGCCGTGCACCGCGGCAGTATGGAACGGGTCGACATACGGCCGGATTTTATTGATCATATCCTCGGTTATGTGGATCCAAAGGCGCTAAGGCCCATGAAACTCGTGATTAACGCGGGAAACGGCTGCGCCGGACCAATAATGGACCTTCTTGAAAAACGGTTGCCCTTCACATTTATTAAACTACAGCATGAACCTGACGGCTCATTCCCCAACGGTGTTCCCAACCCGCTTCTTCCGGAAAACCGAAATATAACCGCCCGGGCAGTGGTTGAACACAGAGCTGATATGGGGATTGCCTGGGATGGCGATTTTGACCGCTGTTTCCTGTTTGATGAAAAGGGAACCTTTATAGAGGGTTATTACATTGTCGGGCTGCTGGCCGAGGCAATGCTTGAAAGATCGCCAGGCGCAAAAATCATTCACGACCCCAGGCTGATCTGGAATACGTGTGAAATGGTCACAAAGGCGGGAGGCGTCCCGATCATGAGCAAGTCCGGCCATACCTTTATGAAGGAGACCATGCGCGCTGAAAACGCTGCATACGGCGGTGAGATGTCGGCGCACCATTTTTTCCGGGATTTTTCCTATTCCGATTCCGGCATGATCCCATGGCTTCTCGTGTGTGAGATCCTATCCAGGTCCGGACAAAAGCTCTCGGAACTGGTTACGGGACGTATGGAGGCCTTTCCCGTGAGCGGCGAAATCAACAGCCGGGTGAGCGACCCGGACGCGGTTATTGAAAAAATCGAATCTGTTTTCGGGCATGGCGGAGCGGATAAGGATTACACGGACGGCCTCTCGGTCTCTACCTCCGAATACCGTTTCAATGTCCGGAAGTCAAACACGGAACCCGTACTGCGGCTGAACGTTGAGACCCGCGAAAACAGACGACTGCTTGAGGAAATAACCGCCCGCTTGCTTGAACTGATCCGGAATTAAACAGGGAACTTGACACTTCATGTTAATGTTCCTACAACCCTTTCCCTAATAAAATCAATTGTAGGGGCGGGTTCCAAACCCGCCCTTTTTCAGGGTTAGCGAAGCGTAACCCGACCTACATAAGAGGTTGTTTTTATGTAGATGGGTTGAATGAATATTTACGTTTATATCCAGAATTCTTACTGATCTAAAAAAATAAATCAAATATGGAGGCTGAACAGTGGCACCAGAAAAAATCACCGTCAATGCCGACGGCTCAATTAATGTTCCCGACAACCCTATAATTCCCTTTATTGAAGGCGACGGTATCGGCCCTGACATCTGGGCCGCGGCCGTCAAGGTCTTGGACGCTGCCGTGGAAAAGGCGTATGACGGCCGAAAAAAAATCAAATGGCTCGAAATCCTTGCAGGTGAAAAGGCAAAAGAAAAGACCGGAGAATGGCTGCCCCAGGCAACCCTGGATGCAATCAAGGAACATATCGTGGCCATAAAGGGTCCTCTGACAACACCTGTGGGCGAAGGAATTCGGAGTCTGAATGTGACGTTGAGGCAGGTGCTGGATCTTTACGCCTGCGTAAGGCCGGTACGTTATTGCCAGGGCGTGGTCAGCCCGGTCAAAAAACCGGAAAAGGTGGACATGATAATCTTTCGCGAAAACACGGAAGACGTCTACGCCGGCATAGAATGGAAAGCAGGGAGTCCCGAGGCCGACAAGATAATCAATTTCATCAAGGATCAGATGGGCAGTGAGATCCGGGCCGAATCAGGAATCGGCATTAAGCCTATAAGCGCTTTCGGAACCAAGAGGCTTGTAAGAAAGGCCATTCAATATGCCGTGGAGCACAACAAGCCCACTGTAACCCTGGTTCACAAAGGCAATATCATGAAATTCACCGAAGGCGCCTTCCGCAACTGGGGTTATGAAGTGGCCAGGGATGAATTTCCAGACCAGTGCATTTCCGAACAGGAATTGTGGGACAAGTATGACGGCAAAAGGCCGGAAGGAAAAATTGTTGTCCAGGACCGGATAGCCGATGCCATGTTCCAGCAGATACTATTAAGACCTTCCGAATACGGCGTACTTGCCATGCCGAACCTGAACGGCGACTACATGTCGGATGCCCTGGCCGCACAGGTCGGCGGTCTTGGGATCGCACCCGGCGCAACTATCGGCGACGGCTATGCCCTGTTCGAGGCAACCCACGGCACTGCTCCAAAATACGCGGGCCAGGACAAGGTAAATCCAGGCTCGCTCCTCCTTTCCGGCGTTATGCTCCTCGAATATCTCGGATGGGCCGAACCGGTCACACTGGTGCAAAAGGCGCTGGAAAAAACCATTTCAGACAAGACCGTAACCTATGACCTGGCCAGACTCATGGAAGGCGCAACCGAGCTCAAATGCTCAGCCTTTGGTGACGCGATCATAAAAAATATGGACTAGTTCAATTAAAAAACGGGCCCCGGCACCAACTCCAGGGCCCGTTTTTTTTACCTTCCTTCACACCTTCATACTTTTCTCCCATTTTTTCAAAAAACAAAACTTCTTTAACTCAGCCATTGATATCATAAGTCTATTCATAGTAGTATTAAAGATGTCAGGAGAAGCTCCGGGCCGAGGAAGAGCATCCTTCCATCACTGGATTCCAGGATTTTTCAACCCCTGACATTACCGCCCTGTATAGCTTACTCCACACCTGCAACCCTGTGCCTGAGGAATTACCGGATGACGGATCGGAAACATGCTGAACCACACAAGGGTTCCTTGAAAAGGATCAGCTGGTGGAACAATATCCCCACCCCTCTTTTTGTAGTAGACAAAAAGTTCCGCATCCTGTTTATCAATCAGGCCTGCGCTGATCTGGCCGGGAAAAAAATTGAAGAATGTTGCAAAGCCAGGTGTTTCGAATTGTTCAAAACCTCTCTGTGTCAAGGCGAGAAATGTACGGCCGTAAGGGCAATACGCTTTGACCAGGTAATGGTTAACGAGACCACGGCAGACCTTCCGGACGGGAAAATTCCTGTGCGTCTCACCTGCGCCCCTTTAAAGGATGAACAGGGCGCCATCACAGGCGCCATAGAACATATCGTTGACATATGCGATGAGATGAGGGTTGTTGAAATCGCAAAAAAGGTCTCCAAAGGAGATTATTCAGTAGAACTTGGCGATATCTCGGAAGAAGACAGGATGGGCAAGGCACTGGCCCACATGACAAAAATCATCAAGGAGATGACGGATGAAAATAAGGAGAAGGACAGGCTGAAAAACGCTCTTGCATCCTTGAATAATATAATGAGAGGCGAACAGGAGATAGAGGCGCTGGCCACAAACATCATCACCTTTGTCGCATCCTATATCGATGCCCGAATCGGAGCGCTGTACGTAGTTCTGGAAAACAAGGCCCTGCATCTCATTGGGAGTTATGCCCGCACACCGAGAAAAGGGCTTCAAAGCCGCTTCACCTTTGGCGAGGGAATGGTAGGCCAAGCCGCCCTTGAAATGAAAAGTATTCTCGTTACCCATCTCCCTGACGACTATATCGATATAAGATCCAGCCTCGACAACTCCATTCCCTCGAATCTGTTGCTCCACCCGGCCGTTTTTGACAACAACGTGCAGGGCGTCATAGAACTCGGCTTTTTTTCCAAAACCTCGGACAAGGCCATGGAGTTTGTTGAGCAGGCCGGTGAAAGCATTGCAGTTGCCATAGACTCGGCCCTGTCCAGGCTCAGAACCGGCAAACTGCTGGGACAAACCCAAAAACAGGCGGAAATGCTCCAGAGACAGCAGGGAGAGCTTCGCGTTGCAAACGAAGAGCTTGAGGAGCATACGACGGAATTAAAAAAGTCCCAGGAAAAACTCGAATCCCAACAGAAAGAACTGAAAAAAACAAACGAAACACTTGAAAAAAACACGACTGAACTGGAAAGACAGAAAAGCCAGATCGAGCAGAAAAACCTTGAGCTTGAAAAAACCAGGACAATGCTCGAAGAAAAGGCCCGGGCCTTGGAGTTAAGCAGTAAATACAAATCAGAGTTCCTGGCAAATATGTCCCACGAACTGAGAACCCCATTAAACTCGATCATCCTTCTGGCCAAGCTTCTTACAGAAAACAAGGACGGCAGGCTGGATAAAGACGACATAGAATCGGCCTGGGCAATCCACTCCTCGGGCGCCGACCTCCTGACCCTTATCAACGAAGTTCTCGATCTTGCCAAGATCGAAGCAGGGAAGATGGATATAGTGATCGATGACATTCACATCACTGATTTCACTGAATCCATAATGAGTTCTTTTAGGCCAATAGCCACACAAAAAGGACTTGCCTTAAATATTGAACTGGCTGAAGGTCTGCCCGAATACATCCGGTCCGATCGTCACAGACTGAAACAGGTTATGAAGAATTTTCTTTCAAATGGACTGAAATTTACCACCCAAGGCGCGGTGTCACTCAATGTCGGCCGCCCTGAAGACGACCCCGGTGTACGGGAAACGCTTTCAAAGGCCGGCCTGAATCCCAAGGAAACCATCCGTTTTTCGGTAATTGACACAGGAATCGGCATCGCACCGGATAAACAGGACCTTGTATTCCACGCCTTTCAGCAGGTGGACGGCTCCACAAGCAGGCAGTACGATGGAACCGGCCTGGGCCTCTCGATATGCATGGAACTTGCCGATCTTCTTAGGGGAACCATCCGGCTGACAAGCATGCCTGGAGAGGGAAGCACATTTTCCCTCTACCTGGCCGAAAAAATCGGCTCACATGTGGAATCTGTTTTTACTGAACAGGATCAATCGATCACCCCGGCAACCGGCGCCACCCTTGAGATCGAAATTCCCGCGGACCGGGCGTCCATACAGAGGCAAGCCATAGAAACAATCAAAGATGACAGGGAAAATATATCCCCTGACGACAAATCAATACTCATAATAGAGGATGACCCTAACTTTCTTAAAATTCTAAGGGACCTGTCCCATAAGCACGGTTTCAAATACCTGGCGGCAGGGGATGGAGAGACGGGGCTGCACCTTGCCGACTATCACGAGCCAAACGCGATTCTGCTGGATATCGCGCTCCCGGGCATCAACGGTTGGGCCGTCATGACCCGGCTGAAAGATAATCCCAAGACCCGTCACATTCCTATCCATATCATTTCCGGCGCTGAAATGGACCTGGACGCCATGAAACTGGGGGCTGTTGATTTCACGACAAAACCCATTGAACCACCATTGCTCGACAAGATTTTTGACAGTCTTGATCAAATAATTCTAAAAAGCCCGAAAGAGCTACTGATTGTTGCAAATGATCCGGCAAGACAGCGATCCATATCCGAATACGTTGAAAACGGAGACATAAAAATCATATTTTCCTTAACCGCGAAAGAGGGTTATAATGGTGTGCAGGCCGGAGAATTCGACTGCATGATTCTTGATTTTGAGACAATGGATCATAAGGGAGAGGAACTCCTTGACAGGATGAAGAATAGCGGGTCCGGCCGCAACCCGCCCATAATAGTTTTTGCTGAACGGAAACTCAGCAAAAATGAAAAAGCGGCGATTGAAAAATATTCTCTCTCAAGAGTAATCAAACACGCTGACTCCGTCCATAAACTTATCAACACGACAGCCCTCTTCCTCCACCGGGTCGAGGCCGATCTTCCGCCTGAACAGCAGAAGATCATAAGGAAGATGCGTGATCAGAAAGCGATCTTTTTGAACAAAAAAATACTCCTGGTTGACAATGACATGCGAAATCTCTTCTCATTGAGAAAGATACTGGAAGAAAGGGGACTCGATGTTCTGGTCGCAAAACACGGCAAAGACGCGCTGAAACGGATAAACGAGCAGCCTGATGTCAATCTCGTGATCATGGACATCATGATGCCGATTATGGACGGATATGAAGCCATACGCGAAATCAGAAAACAGGAAAAATTCGTCAATCTCCCGATAATCGCCCTGATCGCCAAGGCCATGAAGGGGGACCGTGCAAAATGCATCGACTCAGGGGCCAGCGACTACCTGGCCAAACCTGTGGACCCTGACAGGCTTTTTTCAATGCTTAGGGTAGGGCTTTATGAATAATGAAACGGATTCGCAAAAAACATGATCCTAACCAGCAAAAAACAAAAGATAAATGTCCTAGCTGTGGATGACAGGCCGGAGAATCTCATGGCCCTGGAAAAAATCCTCGACAGGAAGGATGTGAACTTTGTCAAGGCGCTGTCCGGTAACGAGGCCCTAAGCCTTCTCCTGGAATATGATTTTGCCCTTATTCTCCTTGACGTCCAGATGCCTGAAATGGACGGATTTGAAACAGCGGAACTGATACGGGGAACCGCGGAGACAAGGCAGATCCCCATTATCTTCGTAACAGCCATCAGCAAAGACCCGGAGCATGTGTTTAGAGGTTATAAGATAGGGGCTGTGGATTACCTCTTAAAACCGCTCAACCCGGATGTCATCAGGAGCAAGGTCAACGTATTTCTCGATCTGTACAGCCACAAAAAGGAGCTTGAAAAAAAGACCTTGGAACTGGAAAATACAGTGGCCAAACTGGAGACGTCGAAACAGGTGATTGAAAAACAGAACGTTATCTTGCGCGACCTCTCAATAAAAGACGGGCTTACGGGCATGTTCAATCACCGACACATGGAAAACATCCTGGAACAGGAGTTCAGCCGTGCCCAGAGGTACCACACGGATCTGTCGTGCCTGATCATGGATCTCGACTATTTCAAGGTGGTGAACGACACATTCGGCCACGGCTTCGGGGACTTCGTGCTCAAAGAATTTGCCTCGCGCGTACGCAGAGACGCAAGGGAATCAGATGTCGTGTTCCGTTACGGAGGGGAAGAATTCATGGTGCTCCTCCCGCAGAGCGACAAATTCGATGCCGAAAACGCGGCGGAAAAATTCCGCAAGGTATGCGAAGAAACCCCCTTTGATAACGGCTTATATTCAACCTCGCTCACTGTAAGCGTAGGGACGGCTTCACTGTATGAACATCATCCTAAAAAACCCAATGACCTGCTGGCATTTGCCGACAAGGCCCTTTACAGGGCAAAGTCCGATGGAAGAAACCGGGTCAGAACCTACCTCGGTGACCAGGAACGTGCATATATCAGAGGAAAAGAGGTAAAGGGCAGAGGCATCAATTACTTAAAGGAACACCTTTCAGCCGTCCTGGACAGGACCAAAAAATCATGCCTCTCTTCAATCGAACTCCTGGTGAAAAACTCGATACACGGCTCCAGCGCCAAAAAACACAGCGACCGGACACTGCGGTACATCGGCGATCTCGGGACCAGACTACACCTTCCTGAAGACATTGTTATGACATTTCAGCGGGCAGCCATTCTTCACGACTCCTTTAATGCCTTTCTCTCTCAGGCCCTGTTTTCCAAGGCCGGCTCACTGGACTCTGAAGAAAGAGCTGCTGTCAGAAAACAGCCGTATATGCTGGCCGACCTGACCGATTATTTCGACTTTTTTGCCAATGAAAGATCGGTCCTGCTCCATCATCATGAGAACTACGATGGATCCGGCTACCCGGAAGGGCTTAAGGGAGAACAGATCCCTCTCGGGGCCAGGATGTTCTCAATCGCCGACGCGCTGGTTGCAATGACATCTGCAAGACCATACCGCGAACGCCTTTCAGGCGAGCAGGTGATATCGGAACTCGTGGAAAATGCGGGTACTCAGTTCGATCCCGTGCTGGTCTCGATTTTCCTTGATATCATAACCGAAAATGAGATCCTGCAAGTGGACGATGATATAATGACAAATGCAAAAGAAAAGGTCAGGAGCAAAATAGACGGAAACTGACATAAATACTTACCCGGGTGACCATATGAACAAAAATACGCTCTCAGTACTTGCAGACAGAATCAAGTCCTTCCCTCCTCTGCCCAGCATCGTGACCCAGGTATTAAAGATCACGTCGGATCCGGAGAGTTCATCCAGGGACCTCTTAAAGGTTATCCGCCCGGACCAGTCTCTTGCAACCGCTATTCTCAAAATGGCCAACTCCACATTTTTCGGCCTTACACGAACGGTCAGCTCCCTGGAGCAGGCCCTGACCGTTCTAGGCTACACTGAAACCAGAAACCTGGTCCTGGCAAAGTCGGTGTTCAGTAGTTTCAAGGGTATGAAAAACTCCGGGACATTTGACGTCCGGAAATTCTGGGAGCACTCCTTTCTCTGCGGAATTGCGGCAAAGATAATCTCCCCGGAGGCAGGGGAGACAGCAAATGAACTTTTTGTGGCAGGTCTGATCCACGATATCGGAAAACTCGTCATTTTAATAGCCATGCCCGAGAAATTTGAACAGATAATCAAGGCCTCGCCAACCGGATACAGAACGTTTCAGGCAGAACAATCCATTATTGATTTAACACACGATCAGGTCGGCATGAACCTCTTGAAAAGATGGATGTTTCCAAACTCCCTGACAACGGCGGCCGGATTTCACCACACTCCGGGCAAAGCGGCAGGCGAACACGTCCTCTTCCCGCTAATGGTTCATATTGCCGACCTGCTCGCCCACTCGATCGAGTCGACCGGTAACGACCAACCCGACCCTGAGATTGAAGAGGCCCTATTCAATACGGCATTATTTGAGCAGTGCGGTTCGCACGGACTGAGATGGGACGATTCGGTTATCAGAGGATTTCAGGTCGAGCTGAAAAGAGAAAAGGAAGAAGAGGCAGGCGTCCTGGCCATACTCATGTCATGATAACTCTATGCTGAATTTTTTTGTAATTGATGAATAAAATAACCTAAAATATTACCGTTAAGATAACCGATAACGGGATGATAAACACCATGATCGGTTACGTTCGCCCTTTAATTATCTTTTCTTCAAATACGATTTCAGGCCCCGATAATAATTTTCATGGGGGCCTATCATGATTAGTTCGATATCTTCTCCAACCATTCGATATGACAATAAAAATTGTGTGCTTTGTACTTTGAATTTATGCACAAAAATACCCCTCAAATCGCCTTTTTTTTCAGAACCGAGTGAGGGGTTTTGAATGATTTTCCTGATTTCATTGTCTAATTCTAATTTTTCTTTTTTTTTGAATTTCTTTATCTTCTTCCCGAAGGAACTTGACAGATAAACTTTCATAGTCCCCTCAACCAAATTGATATTCTTCTTTTTCTTCCTGGTCCAATTCCGCAACCCCTATAAATATTTCTTTTATCAAATCATAGGTTAGATCTGGGTTTTCCTCGGCGCACTTACCGACTCTTGCCCAGTGCTCGATTTGGCCAGTTAAGGATCTGTGGTCTACTTTGCTGTATTTCCTTGCCTCTGTCAGTAAATCGTCCGAAATTCTTACAGCTGTCGGCATTTTGCTACCTCCAAAATTAAATTCGTCTTCCTATTTTTTAATTTTAAGATAAAATTTTTTGTAGCAAAATGCAACTTTTTAAATCCGTATTGCTTTCTTTTTCAGGCGAACGATTTACATTACCAGCCAGTCCCTGTCAGGAGTGAAGGCAACAGCGCCCCTTCTGGTCCGGTTCCTGGATATGCGGGACATACTTCAGATTACAAGTTACCGTTTGTGGCCATGAAGTTCACCCCTTCCCCTCATATAAAATCATCCAGTCTCTTTACAAGGCGTGCCCGTAACGGATTCCGGTGAATGTAACGTAATACTTCAAGAAGATGGCTGTCGGAATCAACAAGCACTGCCTTGTATCTGCCGCGAAACAACGGCCCGTCTTTTTTGTGGCCACGGTTGAATCGCTGAGTATAGACACCATTAATGTGCCGCATGCAGCGGGAAAGATTGCCATCTGGGCTATGGACCAGTAAATGGTAGTGATTTGACATCAAACAATATGCAGAAACCTCAAGACCCCACCCGTCTGAAGTCTCCTGAAGGACCTTGATAAATGATTCATAGTCCCCACGAGACATGAAAATCTTCTGCCTTCTTCTGCCACGGTTCATGACATGATACCAGGCACCGGGATATTCTATGCGTAAAGGTCTTGACATGGTTTTATCCTTAACAAACCGCATGAAAAAAGGCAACGGTAGACGTGACCCCTTTTTCTTCTATTTACTTACTTCTGGATGTCCCGCTTCTGTCCGTTGAGTAGTGGGTAGGTTGAGTTATACGTTATGTGGCAAATGTTCACTTAGCCACATTTTCATCAGTGATTGATAGGGGACATCTCGTTTATTTGCTTCTACTTTGATTTGTGCCAACATAGATTCTGGTAGCCTTAAAGAGATTGCCCTAGTCGTTGGTTTCAGGCTAGGAAAGACAGCTTGCTCTGCTTTGCTCCAGTCAAGATAGTCACTTGAGTCATTTTCTTCCCAAAAAGCCCTTTCTTCTGATTCTGTTTTAAATTTAGGAATTTTTTTCATAACTCTTTCTCTCCTTTTTATGCATAGGTCTGGCAGAGATTACCCTGATTTGATTTATTCGAATTGTGAAGGTTATATGCAATTTTCGATTGTTGTCAGTTCTACCCAAAGCATGAAATCTCATCTCTTTTTGCGAGTGGATTTTATCCTCAAGCAATAATAGTGGCTGATTAAAAAACACTTGTTCCGTTTCTTCCTTCGAAACATTGTGCTTGTCAGAGCTTTTACGTTCATTGCCATAATCCCACTGAAACTGTTTTGGTTCTTTTATTTCTATCATAATTGTATATTAATACCATATACAAAGATTGTCAATCCCCTAATCCCAAGCCGCAGCACCACGAAAGCTTAGGGTGGACTGGGGTCTGTCTACGGGTCTGGGGTCGGGCCCCGATCCCACCGAACCCAATCCCACCGGGATATTCTATGCGTAAAGGTCTTGACATGGTTTTATCCTTAACAAACCGCGCAACAAAAGTCAACGGTAGACTTGACCCCTTTGTGACCTTTGTGATGGACCTCTTTTTATTCTACCTTTTTATTTTCTTATAATAATGGAAGTTCTCAACGTCCACTCAAGCGTTTGGTTGGCCAAGGTACTCGCTCCGAAGTCCTGAATTTATGGCCGCATTTAATTGTCTTCTATCTGAAGTGATAAATAAATCTGCCTTCCACTCCAGAGCACAAGCGACATGTAAGGCGTCCATAGCACGTAATACATTGCTCTCCAAAAGTTTGACTGAGCGTGAAATAACTGCAGGAGTGACCTGAAGAACAGTTGCATCACGGACATCGTCCAGCAATTGTCTCTTAGCCTCTCGGTAGTTTCTGTCAGTCAAGGCGTGTTCTCTCAATCGCCGATTTAGACCGGAAACGATCTCAGGGACTGAGATAATACAGAGAGCCAACTCAGAAGCATGCTGAAGCAAATCATCAAGTTTGTGGCTGCCGACTTCTTGTATGTATCTTTTGGCAAATGAAGAAGAATCAACTGAGAGCCTCATTGGTCGCCCTCACGTTCTTCCAAAATAGCAGAAGACAGGTCACTTCCATGGATTTGCAAACGGATTCCCGGTTTTTTCCATGAAGGTGTCCGTTGGACCCCATCGGAAAATGGAACTATTTCGGCTACAGGTCTCCCACGACGTAAAAGGACGAGTGTTTCTCCATGTTCTACTTCGGTAATGAAACCTGAAGCTTTCTTACGAAAATCTGTAAATGTTATAGTTTTCATTGTATTGCCTCCCTATATGTACACCTAAATGTACACACGGGGAGGCAATTTGTCAAGGCGCGCAAGTGGCCAACAAGTTATTCTATTCGCAATGGTCTACTCATAATTGCTTGTCATAACACGAATGCAAAGTAGGGTCAAAATGAGACCTGATCCCTTTTCTCCTTTTTTTGATTGGAATTCCCGTAAATTCGTACCTCTGGTGAACGGTTATGGCGTCGTCAGCGTGGGTATCAAACCTGGATCTACTTTTTGAGTTATTGGAAGTCCGGTGTCCTTCCAGGAGACCGAATCCGCTGAATTATTAATATCCTCTGTTACAGTTTCAAGCGTAGTTTTCCAGGGGCTGCTGTTAACAGGAAGTCTTTCAGGATATCCCCTGTATCCATTGTAAACATTTTTATAATTAGTGCCCTGAAATCCTCCGCGACCGCCGGGGTATGCTTCTTCCTCTTTGAGAGGATTGTCCATTTCGTAGACATTGGTAAACCCAAGTAATTCCAGCTCTTCTGCTGCATAGGTGCTCCTATGGCCGCTTCGGCACATTGTTATTAATGCTTGGCTTTTATCCTCACCAAATTCTTGCAAGACCAGATCGCCAAAATTATCATTGAGATTCCAGGTGGATTTGCCGTCGGCATCCACGCCTGTCCAGAACTTCCAAGGTATAAGGTAAGCAATGGGAGTTCCCCCAGGCTCCAGGGCCGGGCTTCCCACCCACACGACTTCTTCCAGGGTTCTAACATCTATAAGGGTGGCTTGGTCACTGCTGACCATATCATAAGCCTCTTGCGCGGTTATCTGTTCGAATGCTGCAGCACTTCCCACACCAATAGTCAATACTGCCGTTAATGCCAAAGCGGATAACTTCTTTTTCATATCTTACCTCCAGTTATGATTAAAAATCGTTATGGTTGCCTGCCAGAAAAATGGGTCAAATTAAAAATTTCTCCCTATGGTCGAAACGCCGGATTCATTGAATCAGACTTTTTACGCGCCCATTGGAAGCACCTTGGGGTGAAGCCATCAAGGTCCCCATTGCCACATCCCCACATTGCTCCGGGTCCAATTTCAGGCCCAA
>DAOVYS010000190.1 GCA_030635485.1 Pseudomonadota bacterium
GACCGAAACGATTCTGGTCGCGTCTCTGTCTGCAAGACCATATAGAAGCTCGGAAAAATCCTCCTGGGTCTTCCGGTCTATCCCGCCCATCATTCCATAGTCCAAAAAACAGATCACGTTTTCCGAAAGAATAAAAATATTGCCGGGATGAGGGTCTGCATGGAAAAAACCATACTCGAATATCTGCTTTAAGAGCAGGTCCGATGCCCTTTGAGTGATTATCTTTCGATCCAGACCCGCATCATCAATACGCTCGATTTCAGAGGCATTGATCCCTTCGACATACTCCATGGTAATGACACGTTCCGAGCTCGTTTCACGGAACACCTTTGGGACATAGATTTCCATGTCATCCTGGAATTGCCGGGCAAAACGCTCCATGTGTGAAGCCTCGACAGTATAGTCAATCTCCTTATCGATTAGCATAGCGAATTCATTCACTATTTTTGTTGGCTTGTGAAAGCTTAGTTCTTCAACATGGCGCTCCATGAGAAAGGCAAGATGCAGCATGATTTCCAGGTCAACCTCAATGGTCCGCCGGATATTGGGGCGCTGTACCTTGACCACCACTTCTTCACCATCTTTCAGGCGGGCTTTGTGAACCTGCCCAATGGAGGCTGCGGCCAGCGGCGTTTCCTCGAATTGTTGAAACAGTTCTTTGATAGTGTTATTTAGTTCTTTCTCGACTATTTGCCTGACATCATCAAAGGGGAATTGAGGCACATGATCCTGGAGCTTTGAGAATTCATGAATAAAGTCTCCCGGGATGAGATCAGGACGCGTGGACAATATCTGGCCGAGCTTTACAAATGCCGGCCCCAGCTCCTCCAAGGCCATGCGGACCCTTTCCGCTCGGCTGAATTGTTCAACTCGATCACGTGGTTTGCGTGACAGGATCTGCAGGCCGATTTCAAAGTACTGGTCGATTTTAAGAGTGTCCACCAGTTCGCCAAAGCCGTATTTTATCAATACCGCAAGGATCTGGCGGTAACGATTAAGGTGGCGGTAACCACGCCGTATGATGCCTATTTTTCTTATACTTAACATTTGTTGTAATGGTTATCAGCGGTCAGTCATCAGGGGGGCAGCTTTCAGCAGTCAGCTGTCAGCTTGAAACTAAGCACCTGGAAAGCTGATGGCTGAAAGCTGATTCTTTAAGATTCTTTTTCCTTGAGCATTTTTTCGAGTTTTTTTATCTGTTGTTTCAGGGAACCAAGATCTTCTTTGGTCGCTATATCCATTTTCATAACAGCGTTTTTGACCATCTCCTCTACCTTTTCATTCAGGTCGTTTTTTGCGGTTTCAGCCCTTTTCAACATGTCATCAACCAGCTTTTTGCCCTCCTTTTCCGATATGTTTCCCTTTTTAGCCAGCGTCTTGGCAAGTGTTTCAATCTTGTCCTTGCTGACCGCTGCAAGCCCTACACCTATCATCAATGTTTTTTTTATGATATCAAGATCCAGCATTATTATCCCTCCGTGTTGGTTTTCTGTTAGCCATTCTTCACAGGCAATTTAGTACTTCTCGTAATTTTCCCGACAACCCGGCAAAAGAATAGGGTTTCTGGACATACCCGTGAATCTTTATTTCGGCGAGTTCATTTGCGACATGTTCAACCGGGTTTCCCGTACATACAATGATTTTGATCTTTGGTCGGAGTTTTTCGAGACCCTTGCAAACCTCCCTGCAATCCATGTCCGGCAGTCCGAAGTCTAGAAAGGCCAGTCCTATCTCTCCTGTATGGTTTTCCGCTATAAACGTTGCCTCCTTGCCGGTTTTTGCCGTTAAAACGTTGTGTCCAAGCATTTCGATCATATTTCCGGCCAGTTCGGCAACTATTTCATCGTCTTCTATCAGAAGAATGGTCTCCTTTGTCTTTGCGATCTTGATCGTGTCTTCCGTGGTTTTTTTCAGCTTCATATCACTTACAGGCAGATATGTGCGGACAGTGGTGCCCTTTCCTGTTTCAGAACTGACCTCGATCCAGCCTTTGTGGTTATTGAGGATTCCATAGGCAGCGGCCATTCCGAGTCCTCTGCCGAGGAATTTTGTGGAAAAGAAGGGCTCAAAGATTTTTTCTATAGTCTTTTCATCCATGCCTTTTCCCGTGTCCGAAACCGTGAGACAGGCAAAGTGTCCGGGGCTACGGGCAGGGTGTTCCTTTGCACGTTCTATATCAATTTCTTCGTGTGTTGTAACGATCTTTATGGTTCCCGGGCCCTCAATTGCCTCGACAGCGTTTGTCGCTATTGCAAGGAGAACCGACAGCAACTGCGCCGCGTCGCCATTGATTTGCGGAATGTCCGTCCCCAACTCCCTGACCACTTTGATTTCCTTGTTGCTGATGAGCATTCCAGCAGGCATCATTCCTGTTATCAGTTCGTTTATTGAGAGCGGCCTTGGATTATATTTCCCTCCCCTGGCATACGCAGTAAGCTGTTTTGTCAGGTGGACCATCCGTTTGGTCGCTTCAGACATCGGGGCCACGTATTTTTTTATCTTTTTGTCATAAGGGAAAAGGGCCTTTAGTATTTCGATATTTCCGGTGATTCCCAAAAGGGTGTTATTGAATTGATGAGCGATTCCAGCGGCAAGTGTTCCGATTGATTCCATCTTCAGGGCATAAAGGTGTTTAAGCAGGTTGCTTTCAGCCTCTTTCTGTCTGTTCAGTTCCTGTTTTTTTTCCTCCAATGTGCGCTGAAGATTTCTGCTTGTCGACTTGAGGGAGAGAAGGGCATTTATTTTTTGTCTCAGGATATCGGCATCAATGGGTTTGACAATGTAATCAACCGCGCCAAGTTCGTATCCTTTTATAAGATATTTTTTTTCTTTGTTTATGGCAGTGACAAAGATGATCGGGACTTCTTTGGTCCTCTTGTCATTTTTTATGATTTTTGCTAGTTCGAAACCGTCCATGTCAGGCATCTGAACATCAAGGAGAACGAGATCAAAGTCATGCTCCAGAATCAGAGCAAGCGCATCATTGCCGGTTGAGGCTGTAAGGATTTCCAGGCCAGGCCTGCTAAGGACGCGTTCAAGGGCGTAAATATTTTCCAGGCGGTCGTCTACCACAAGAATTTTGGCGATTGGGAGTATTATCACTTCTCTTTATCCCGGGAAATGTATTGATGTAATAGTTGCTTTTTGTAATTTAATTATCGGACTAGTTGTAAAGAAAAGTCAAGCGATAAGAGGAGAAAATTTGAAGGTTGGAGGGTGGGCTGTTTGAACCGTTTAATGACTAATAGCGAATGACGAATTGTTAACAGCGAGGCGTGTCTCATCTTCATTGACAGATTCCGTTGTCGCCAGGGGGAATTATAATTGTTGACTGTCAATCTATATTAAAAATGATTTTCCAGTGTTTGATAATGTATGATTATCCCGCATATAATTGGGAACGCTTCCGCATCGTTTGATTACTTCGAGTCCTTCAGGGTCATACGCATCGAGTTGATAATCCGGTGCAAGTTCCGGACCTGTTTGCCTGCAAAGCTCAATATGTCTTTCCAGTTTTGCCATGGAAAACGAGACCAATTCTTTTAAAAAACCAAAACAGTGGCGCATCTGGTGAAAACCGTATTTTTTCATTAAGGCAAAGCCCATGACAGCCTCCTTTTCAGCTGTTTTATTTGGGAATTCCTGGCTTGTAGTGCCTGCGGTCTGGTTTGAAGGTATTCCCAGCCTTTTGTTTATCTTTTCAAGTAGAAGATTTGCAATATTATGTGAAATCAGGCCCAGATCGACTGAGTAGCTCTTACGGATATTGGCAATTGAAGGCAGTCCCGCATGTACTGTGACTATGCCTGGGCGGATAAGCTGTGCAAGTGTGATCCCGAACAGGCCTTCCGCATGGGTCAGGGTCAACAGGCCGGACATGGAATAAGGACCGGATAAACCGGCCATGGGCATTGTGGAAACATAGATGGGAATCCCCTTTTCCACACACGACAGAAAAGGGTCCACCATGCTTTGAATAATATTGAGAGGGCTGTTTATAATCGAAAACTGGATGGTAAGCCCTCCTCTTGATTCATGGATTTCTTTGGCCCTTGCAATCCCTTGCTCGGTAACCGCGGCAACATATATGGGTTTGTCGCAGTTTTCGATGATCGTGTCCATTACCTTTACTTCCTGTTTGGGGATCAGAACACCTCGCGCCATGAAATTGATCACATCTGTCTCATTTACGATTTTTGCTATCCTTGTGACATGTTCAAATGTCGGAGACACTAATTCACCTGTGTTATCGTCGCACACAAAAGGCGCCGTTCCGCCGACCCCGAAGGAGTTTTCAGGTATCCAGTACTGGTCTCTTTTAGGCGTTGTATTCAAGGCCTGCTCTACAAGCGGGGCAAGGATATGTATGTGGCCGGTTGTCTCATCAAAGGCGGCCATGCCCGTATCCTCAAAGATGCGCCTTATTCTTTTTGAATTACATTTAACACCGACTTCTTCAAGCACATGAATTGCGTCAGTGTGTATTCTCTCTGCCAGTTTGTCCATCTCGGTATTCATTGTGTCCATAAATCACAAATTCCTCAATATATCGCCGCCATGCCCCAGCGGGAGCTGTTTCAGACCGTCACCCGCATTCCGTCATATGCGAATGAAATGTTGTCATATTTTTTCTGAAGTTCACAGTATTCGTTATGGCCTCTGTTCCAGTATTCCTCAATATGGACAAATAATATCCGCGCAGCCTGGATTCTTTTGCAAAGATCGATCGTTTCATCAAAAGTATACAGGGTTGTCCTGGAGACATGGTCATCAGGATAAATAAAATCATGCTTTAGTCTGTTTTCAAAGATGCCCGGTTGGATAATGATAAGATCGGCATGCAGCACTTCGTCCCTGTGTTCAGGAAACGGCTTGATATCGCACGGCGCATAAACAATTTTACGCCCGTTTTTTTCAAAAACATATATAAAGGAAACCTGATCACCTCTATCAACAGGGAGCGCTGTTATATGGATCTTTCCGATTTTTGTTTTGTCCCTGAAGGGGATGGATTTGATAAAACCCTGCTCTTCGTAATAATCCAAGAGTGGGCCATAGGCGGAACTGATATTTTTCAGCCTGTGCATCAGCGTTTCCGGCAGCACCAAACGTATCTGCTTGTCCGGATATGCGCGCCAGGTGCGAAAATCAAGTGTTATCTGTTCAACAACCCTGATTCCCTCCACATGGTCCGGGTCCAAATGGGTAAACATCAGATAGTCGATATTTTTTATCCGTTCCCGGTTCAATTGCGAAGAAATCTCGGCCGGTGTGTCAATAAGGAGATTTTCATTACTTAGAAATACGGAAGGACCTGTTCTTTCAAAGGGCGGACCCTTTTCCCTTGCTTCTTGGCAAACTCTGCAAGTACACAACGGTTTGGGGATAACCATACATCCCCCGGATCCTAGAACTGTCAATTTCATTCTGTTTCTGAATCAGCAGGCAATTATTTTTGGGTATCTTGAATAATTTAGGATTTTCGTTCGAGATCAAGGAACAGTGAAAATGAAAAAGCACCCATTCGGGCATAAACTCCGCATATTAGGTATATGTGAGCATTTTTTATTTTTGCTGTGACGCCGAGATCGGACGAAAA
>DAOVYS010000159.1 GCA_030635485.1 Pseudomonadota bacterium
AGCTTTGGCAGCGCCCTGGGCTCCGTAAAATTCGTCATCTACGATCGAGCCTGTGATCAGTGTAATGGCATCGTTTAAATAACCTTGAACGTTTTGCGCGAATCGCTTGTTCACATGGTTTCGGGACTTGATTTCCTCGCGCATTTCTTTTAAGGAATTGCGGTGCTTTATAAGTTCGTGGGCGTCTTTTTCATTGACGATCGGTATCAGGGCGGCTAGATCCACTGCCTGTTCCACGGAGGCATCTTTAAGTGCGGCGCCGGTTATATCCGCCATGCTTTTTATGGTCTCCTGCAGTGATTTGTCAAGCATCTGCAGTCTTGTAAGCTGTTTTTCCTTTTTTTTGCTTAGATTAATTAAGGACGGCATATCCATTTTCGTAATCGCAGTCCGTTCGTCTGTTAGTGTGTCAAGGATGATCCGGGAGAGTTTTGTCTCCTGTTCCAGGATGTCAAACAGACTGTAAGGGATTGAATTTTGAGGCTGACTGAGATGTTCATTCATGACCTGCTCCTCTATTTTCCGGGTGATTTATGAATATTACCGATGAGTTGCCGGTACAATGCTTTGCCGAGTCCCATACCCTTTCCATGTGCCAGTTTTTCCGCCAGCATTTCATCATGCATGGACTGATAAAGGTCTTCAGCATAACCGCCGTGAAACAGCCCGGTTTTAGGTACGCTTTTTCTCATGGTCGACAGCATCTGCCTCAAAATTATCGCTTCAAAATCCGCGCAGGCGTTTTTGAGCTTCTTCTCTTTAGCCTTATCGGCTGAAAGTCCGCTTTGCTTGAGGTCAATCGGTATCGATGATGTTGGATTCATGGATTAGTTTCCTTGGTTTGGTGGATATATATCAGATAATTTCCAGTTCGGCCTGGAGCGCTCCGGATGCCTTGATGGTCTGAAAAATGGATATCAGATCTCTAGGCGTAACGCCTACCGAATTCAGGGCGCGCACCACCTCTCCAAGGGTGGCGCCTGTTTTGAGTGCAAGCAGCCGGTTTTCCTTTTCGCGTGCTGTTATATTGTCATTGGAGACCGGGGCGCCGAGACCTGCCCCCCCGGCCGGGGCCGCCTGGCCGGCATTGACCTGGAGACTTAAGTTGCCGTGGGACACGGCGATCTCGTTTATCTGAACGTTTTGTCCCAATACTATTGTGCCGGTTCTCTCGTCAATCACCACTTTTGCGCGAGAGTCGGGCCTGACATCGAGGTTTTCAATTTCCGCCAGCATTCCAATTTCCTCCCGGCTGTAATGTTCCGGGATGGTGATTTCCACTGTGGCCCCGTCCAGAGCACTGGTATAAGGGCCTTTAAGAAAGTCATCAATTACCGAGACCATTCGGTAAACCGTTGTGAAGTCAGGCTGGTTCAGACTCAGGGTGATCTTCCCTTTGCCTTTAAAGGAGACAGGGACTTCCCTTTCCACAGTGGCTCCGTTCGGGATGCGGGCCACTGTAAGGTGGTTTTTCTGGGTGCCTGTCATTGTCCTGCCCGTAACCTCAAATCCTCCGATGCTGACCGCCCCCTGGGCCAGGGCGTAAATTTTGTTATCAAGACCTTTCAGCGGGGTGGCGATAAGTGTTCCGCCCTGGAGCGACGATGCATCACCTAAGGAGGAGAGAGTCACGTCGATTGTCTGGCCGACCTTGACAAATGGCGGCAGTTGAGCCGTAATTAAAACGCTGGCCACGTTTTTGACCTGGACCCCCTCCTTGTTCATGTGTATCCCCATGTTCTCCATCATGTTGGCCAGGCCCTGCGAGGTAAAGGAGACCTGGTTTCCGTCACCGGTTCCGTTCAGGCCGACGACCAGTCCGTATCCAATGAGCTGGTTATTCCGCACCCCTTTCACCGACGCCAGGTCCTTGAGTCGGACGGCGTTACTGTGTGCCGGAGGCCATACGGCAAAGAGCAACAACCATATGGACATGATTTTCGTTAATTTTTTCAGTGTGGTTCTGTTCATAACGATGCTCCTGATGAGTCTGTCCGACTGTCGGATTTTTGTCGTGTTATTGAAAAAAATTACTGTTATCATTGTTGATTGCAATCATTGTGCCATTTTTGGATTTTGATTGGAATCATTAGGGGTTTCGAAAGGTTAGCATGATATATGCCCCTTTTTGTGATGATGGCCGCAAGGTGGTATTGATCCCAGTCTTTGATAAGGAAAAAATGTCCACCGACCGGGGGAATATTTTTCCTATCAACAACAGGGCGGGGTATGTGTGATTACGATTGAGTCGTTTCAGGAGGAATATGATTGCGCTGCCAAACATTTACTCAGAAAGGCCAGACGACATCCAGGATTCCTGTGATCCAGCCGGGGTGCTGTTTGGCGCTTATTACTCCAACGCCGCTGTATTCGATTCGGGCGTCGGCTACATAGGATGAGAGGATGGAATTGTCTTCTGAAATGTCACATGGACGGACGATGCCTGACAGTATGATATGCTGGGTCTCGTTGTTCACAGAGACTTCTCTGAACCCTCTGATTATCAGGTTCCCGTCCAGGGTCACGTCAACGACCCTGGCTGATACGGTTGCAGTGACTGTGCTGTTTCTGGAGGTCTCGCCGGTACCTTCGAATTCACTTGTAAAATCCACTGCTGGAGAGGTTGATGGAGAAAATATGTCGTTTTTATCGCTCAAGAAGGCGTGAATGCCTGGGAGCGATGAAATATTGGCGCTCAGTTTGCTTGAGCGGTCGGTCTTGGTGGACGCTTTTTTCTTGCCACTTGCCGTCTCCACGATCTTCACAAGGACGATGTCGCCGATTGTACGGGCCCGGCTGTCCTGATACAGGTTTTTTGATGACTGGACGTTAAATATGGTGCCCTCTTGCGGTTTTGCCTTCTCTCTCTCCACGGCCGGCAGGTGATCCCTTTCAAGAATCGTAAGGTCAGTTGAACCTTTGCCGATATCCGTTGAGACACTCACACAGCCGCCAAGAATCAAGGCCGAAAGCAGAACCAGAGATATTTTGTAGGTGCCTGTTCTCATTTTTTTCATTTTCCAATTATCCTTACCAATAATTGTAACCGTTCCCAGGGGTATGAACTTACGGCCTTCCCGGCATGTAAGCGTTCACAGGTGCTGCAGCTGTGCGAGATCAGGGTGACTGGCTATAGCCTAACTATGCCGGTTGCCCTGATCACGTGCAGATGCGGTGCCTGTGAACGCTTACATCAATAATTGACCTCCACGGTGCCGGAATCAAGCACCTTGGCAAATATTTCCTTTCTGCTCATAAGATTTTTGACACGTATGAGTTCGCCCATGGCGCCCGGATTTCGTGCCTCGCCCTGGACCGTTATCCGGATATTGTCTGATTTTACCTGAATAGTGACAAGGTCGCCTCGTTTGATAAGCGGAGGAGATTCCAGCTGATGGGCAAAGAGCACGGCTCCGGCACGGAGCGAGGTTTTGAGTCTCATGCCCACGGCCATTTCGGTTGATTTTATGAGGTCAGGCCCCAGCATGGAGATGTTTCTCCGTATCACCCGTATGTCATTTTCAGCAAGGACCGTATGGCGCTTGATACGCCTGGTTGTGCACAGGACCTCGCCATATAGCTGAAGATCACCGCTCATCCGGATCCGGCCGTATTCTTTTCCGTTGATCATCACGGCCACAGTTATGGCCTTTCTGCCGAGGTAATTGGAATGGATTTGATTGATCGGATTATACTCGATTTTGCCTGCAGGCACGCTCATTGTGGCCGGTCTTGCTGAAAAGTTTGAGATGGCAAGGTCTTGCTCAGGCCATGGCGCATTCTTCATTATGATTTCAGAAAAGATCGGTTTCAGGTCTTCCTGTGTCAGGATCATAACTTCCGGGTCGGATGCCTGCCCGGTTTGAACCCAGAGGAGAGACAGCGGCATAGCAATGACAAGGTATAAGAAGACAAAAGTGATATCAGACCGCATATGCGTTGTTCCTATCGTTTCAAGCTGTTGGCGATCTCAAGTAGTTGATCGGCGGTTGTAATGGCCTTGGAATTTACCTCAAAGGCCCTCTGTGTGATGATCAGATTTACCATCTCTTCGGTTACGTCCACGTTGGATGTCTCCAGGTAGCGTTGGGCTATGGTGCCCATTCCGTCTATTCCGGGGTTGGCTTCAACCGGTTGCCCCGAGGCCTCTGTTTCAGTAAAGAGATTGCCTCCCATGCTTTTGAGGCCTGCCGGATTTATGAAATTGTGCAGGGTGATCTGGACCGAGCCTAAGGTTGTCATGGATGCATCTTGGGCAACCAGTAGTCCGCCGGAGTCGACGGCAACATTTGTAGTGCCTTCCGGGATGGCAAATTCAGGTTGCAACCGGTCGCCGTTTGCGGTCACGATGTATCCGTCGCCATCTCTTTTAAAAGCCCCGGCCCTTGTGTAATATTCCTCGCCGTCGCGGAGTATCTGGAAGAAACCCTTGCCCTCGATGGAAAAGTCGAGTTCATTGCCGGTGTCTGCGTAATCCCCCTGAGTGAAAATTTTCTGGACCGAAGTGGGACGTACGCCCAGACCGATCTGGATTCCAGTGGGCACCTGTCCTCCTCCTGCCGTGTCTACACCGGCCTGACGCAGTGTTTGATAGAACAGGTCCTCAAAGTGAGCCCGGCTCTTTTTAAAGCCAGAGGTGTTGACATTGGCCAGATTGTTCGAGATAACGTCAAGCTGCAACTCCTGAGCGATCAGGCCGGTTCGTGCTGAATAGAGTGAGCGGATCATTGTGGTCTCCCTGTATTATGTACCTTGGGAACTCGGGAAAAAAATTAAACAGTCTTTTATTCGACGTGAATCCGGGCATAGTCCGGTTCAATTATTTTTTTCGGGTTTTTTATGTCAAGATATCCCTTGTTATGTCAATTTCCCGACGCTGTTAATGGCCCTGTCGTCCAGGCTGTCGATTGAGTGCACAATCTTCTGCTGAGCCTCATATGCTCTGTGCAGGTCGATCATTGCAGTCATTTCAACCACAGTGCTTACATTGGACGCTTCAAGGTAGCCCTGCCGGACTTCCAGGAGTTCCGGGGGCAGTTCCTGGGCGCTCTCGTCAATGAGTCTGAAATAGTTTTCCCCCTCTTTTTGAAGCACCTCAAGATTGTCAAAAGTGACTATTGCAAGCCGGCCTGCCTCCTCGCCGTCAACGCTGATGCGGCCGTAACGGTCTATACCGACTTCATTGCCCTGGATAGTGATTTCTCCTCCCTGGCCCATCACTAGATGCCCATTCGGAGTAACCATCTGGCCCTGGTCATTGCGGAAAAAATTTCCGGCCCGCGTATATCGAATGCCATCGGGGGTCTGGATCTTAAAAAAACCTTCGCCGTTCATGGCAAGATCAAGGGGATTTCCCGTCAATTCCACGGTACCCTGTGCATGATTGGTAATAATTTTCATGGCCTTGCCGACCCGTTGCCGCTTACCGCTTGCCGTGTACAGCATCTCCCAGAATGTGACGTTTTCCTTTTTGAAACCATTGGTGTTAACGTTTGCCAGATTGTTTGAAACTTGATTCATACGGTGTTCCTGGGCCAGGAGAGTTTCAACGCTTTCGGTCAGACCCAGTCGATTTTTTATGTACATATTGCACCTCATTTCCTGTTTGTTTTAGTTTTATGCAACTAATATGCCAGGATGGGGAGTTGGTGCGGGGTTTGTAGCCGTTGATCAGTGCCCAAGATGCAATCGGTAGGGGCAAATATGCGTCCAACCCATTGTTTTTAGAATTGTTTTGGATGTGTTTAGTCTGTCTTTTGGCCTATTGAAATAGGTTCCTTTTGTTTGATAGTAGTGTCCGTCCAGGTATTATAATTGTCTGTTGAACAGATCCGAAAAAAAATTCGTGTCCCCGCCTCTAAAAATTCTCAACATAACTGGTTGGTTTTACTCAAAAATTGGGTTTCGTGTAAGTACTTGTACTTACGGATTGGTAAGTACTTGTACTTATTTTCATTGTTGTTTTTTTGTGTTAACTTGGAGTTAAAGTCAGCGTAGGGCGGATTAGCGAAGCGTAATCCGCTGTATGTGAATGGACCGGTTCGATTTCCCCTTCAACCGGCATGTCGAGAACATGTTTATACAAAAAAATAGCGGCATTCAAAGCCTGTTTCCGGGTAGATGCGGAAATTTTCCGGTCTGTTGCCAGATGGATAGATGGAAAATAATCTATGGTATAAGGGTGATAGGTGGAAAAATTTCCATTTATCAGAACTGTTCGCTGTAAAAAATAATGGATGACGCCATCAAAACATTAATCACGTTCTTGGGAGGTGGAATAATTGGAGCAGCAATCCAATGGGCTAGAGCTGCACGTTCAGAAAGGGAAAAAAGGCATAGTGAGTATATATATGAGCAACTCCAACGATTGTATGGGCCTCTTTATTTCCTGACGTCAATCAATAGTAACCTGTTTAAATTAAA
>DAOVYS010000175.1 GCA_030635485.1 Pseudomonadota bacterium
GAGAGCGTCACCCCGGAGGCGGCGATCAGGCAGATGGAGGCGTTGGAAAAAGATGGGGCCGTCCATACGATCTGGACCATGATCACTCCATTTATCGGCGCTATATGTAATTGTCAGCCTGGCGACTGTCTTGGTCTGCGTACCCTTGCTGTTGACGTCGAGACCATGTTTCGCGGCGAACAGATGGCCGTGGTCGATACCTCGCTCTGCAATGGCTGCGGTTTATGCCGGGATGCCTGTCACTTTGACGCCATAAGCGGCAATGAGTCGGCAGGTGAATACAGGGCGGTGATCGATTCTGAAAAATGCTTCGGCTGCGGTTTATGCCGCAACAGTTGTCCGCAGGATGCACTCAGTATGGTGACTCGTGACTGGAGGTAAGCTCTACTAAAAAATAAGGTAACCAATAAGGATTAGCGATCTCGAAGGAGTCGCTTTTCTTTAAATAGTTAAATGGCCGAAACTGGAACCAACACCCCAACAAAACTACATGGAGTTCGCGATGAAGAGATTTCAGCAGTTCAGTGGCAGGGAAATCAATCTGGAAAATATCAAAGACAGCGGCCGACTGGCTGAGTTTGGCATTACATGCAGGTACCTGCCGGATCCTCCCGATGATTATGATGAATTTGAATTCGGGACCGATTTCAAGGGTAAACAGGATGTGGGAATAATGGTGACCGTGGAATTGAGGCGGATCAAACGGCTCATGTTTGGTTTTATTGATCCGGACAACCCGGATATTATAAGGCCTATGGGGGATGGACTGGACGGATTGCTGGATCAGAAGATTGACGCGCTACTGGATTTTTTTGATTTCATCACCCAATGACGGGTGAATTACGCGTTTGTCCAGAGCCGAAAAAATACTGTTGGGTTTCGTTCCTCAACCCAACCTACGAAAAAACTATTCACCGCGCTGAAAAATTTACCATAAACTTTCGATATGCCCATTGAGATCAGGTTTCCACGCTGTAATACCTGCCGTGCGCACATCCCCTGCATAATGTCTTTCCATCTTTTTTCACGTCCCGGCCGTCCTGGACCCAGTCGCCGCATTTTTCGCATCTGACCCGCCTTTTGGGCCTGCCTGGAAGATCAAATTCCGGGATCTCTACCTTGACCTTCTCGATTTTGAAAAGTTCATCTTCAGGCATGATTCGGTAGGCTTTGAGCTGCTGTTTGTATTTGTCCTCGATTTCCGGGCAGTATTTTTTCGAAGTCTCCCTTGCCTCTTCAAGTGCCGTGATTCTCACACCCTTTTGGGTCGCAAGATTGACGAACGTGGCAGCCATGATTCCATTATCCACCCATCTCAATGATCGTTTGCCCAGGCTACAGCCGGTCGCGCTCTGAATCGCATCGGTCGCGCATCTGTCGATTTCAACGAGCACGTAAAGGTTTTTCCTGTCTCTGCCCTTTGGGTCCGCGATGCCTATTTCACGGAGGCCGACTATCGCCATTCGGACACCGATTACCTGACCCGCGCATATATGGCCATGGATCTTAGTGGATACTTTAAGAAGTTCTTCAAATGATTGCATAATGTTTTCACCAAAGGAGGATGTATTTTTCGTTGTCACGGCCCGGTTTTCGGGGCAGCCACTTTTTTCGGGGTAATATTTTACCAGTGGTGCAGATACACCCCGCAAGGGGGTATAAATGCGTGATCGTGGTGGGCGGCTATAGCCTATACTATGCCGGCCGCCGTGATTACGTGCAGATGTGCCGCTGGTGAAATATTATCTTCCGAAATCATCATCAAACCGGATAATATCGTCTTCTCCAAGGTAGCGACCGTTCTGCACCTCGATTAATTCGAGGGGGATGAGCCCGGGGTTTTCAAGACGATGTTTTTCCCCGCTGGGAATGTAGGTGGACTCGTTTTCAAAGACCAGCATGGTTTCTTCTCCGCGCGTTACTTTTGCGGTTCCTGTAACCACTATCCAGTGTTCCGACCTGTGGTGATGCATCTGCAGGGAGAGTTTTTTGCCGGGATACACAACAATTTTTTTGATCTTGAAACTGGGATGCTCCTCAAGGATTGTATAGCTGCCCCAGGGGCGGTAAACGGTCCGGTGCAGCCGGTATTCTTCACGATCTTTTTTCTTCAGCGCATTGACGATCTTTTTTACATCCTGCGACCGGTCCAGTGGGCTGACCAGAACCGCATCCGTGGTTTCAACGATAAGGGAATTTCTGAGTCCGACCGCGGCCACGAGTCCATGTTCGGAACGGATGAGGCTGTTTTTTACATCCTCAAGCATCACGTCTCCATGGACAACGTTTCCTGATTCATCCTTTTCCGATATCTCCCAGAGGGCCTGCCAGGAACCGATATCGCTCCATCCTAGGTCGGCAGGAACTACAGCAACATGGTCTGATTTTTCCATCAGCGCATAATCGATTGAGTCGCTGGGGCATGCGGCCATGCTGGACTGGTCCAGATGGAAAAAGGTTTTGTCAACGGTTCCATTGTCCACGGCAGCTTTCATGCAACTACAGATCTCAGGCGCATATTTCCCCATTTCTTCAATAAGTGTTGAGATCTCAAACGCGAACATACCGCTGTTCCAGTAATAATTGCCTTTTTCAAGGTATTTTTCAGCTGTGGCAAGATCCGGTTTTTCCACAAAGGAGACGGCTTTATAGCCTTTTCCTTTTTCAATATAACCGTAACCGGTCTCAGGTGAATCCGGCTGGATGCCGAAAGTGACCAGATGACCCGATTCCGCAAGCGATACTGCCGTGGTTACCGCATCACTGAATGAATCTACATCAGTGATGAGATGATCGGCAGGGAGTACAAGCAGAACGGTTGTTTCCTCGTTTTTTCCCTGGTTAAAATATGCGGCAGCGCAGATTGCAGGCGCTGTATTCCTGCCAAGCGGTTCAAGAATGAGTTGAACCGGATCAGCCGGTTTTAGTTCATTGATCTGGCTCATGGCAATGAATCGATGCTCTTCCCCCACGATCACCATTGGCGGAAGCGTGCCGGGAATGTCCGACAATCGCCGGATCGTGGCCTGGAGAAGGGATATGTCTTTGTCGCCGAGATTTAAGAGCTGTTTTGGGTAGAGTTCTCTTGAAAGGGGCCAAAGACGGGACCCGCTTCCCCCTGCCAGAATAATCGGTTGTATCAATGTCATGTTCGATCATGTCTCCTGTGACCGCTTACACGGTAAGGGGGTGGCGACCGTTGTCTGGTTGCCTTGCCCCTGTCATCAGTTACTTACTTACGGAGCTATTCATCCGTTGTATAGAAAAACGTTTTTCCTGCCTTCTTTAAATTCCTCAAGATCCCTTTGCCATTCCTTTTCCATGTCAAGCAGATCCTCGCCCCGGGCCAGGGCTTTCTTAAGAGAGACGTCACCCAGGATAAGGTCCAGGGGGAGCCGTTCGTATTCATATTCATATGGTGGATGCTTGAACTCGAAATTATTGGGAAAGAGAACCATTATCGCCTGAAGAAGGGCAAGAGAGGTGCGGTACGGCAGAAATTTTAGCGGGTCGGTTATGTGTATCTGAAACCCTGAACACCCTTCTCCTGCCCATTTGTTTGAGACGGGCGTAAAGACAAGTGGCCGCAGCACACAGCCGGGAAGCGGGATATTTTTAATCTGCGTAAATACTCTCTCATGGTCAATAAAGGGGGCTCCAAAGAGTTCAAACGGGAGCGTGGTGCCCCGGCCTTCCGATACATTGGTCCCTTCCCAGATCACCTGTCCCGGATATACCAGCGCGGTTTCCGGCGTGGGCATGTTGGGGGAAGGGAAGACCCATGGAAGTCCTGTGTCGCGGAAGATCATCTCTCGGCGCCAACCGGCCATTGGAATCACTTCAAGGTCGGCGTTGATTCCGAATCTGCTGTTTATAAGGAGCGCCAGTTCACCGAATGTAAGACCGTGGCGCATCGGAATGGGATAGAGTCCTACAAACGAGCTGCAGTCCGGTTTAAGGAGATTCCCCTCCACCGCGGTGCCGCCCAGAGGGTTCGGCCGGTCGAGTATCACCACCTTTTTTTTAAAGGTTGCGGCTGCTTCCATGCAGTAAGCCAATGTGTAAAGGAATGTATAGATCCTGGTCCCCACGTCGACAATATCCACAAGCAACACATCCAGATGTTCGAACATTTCCCTGGTGGGGCGGCGCTCTTTTCCGTACAGACTGAAGACCGGAATACCACTGGTCTTGTCCTTCATGTGGTCCGATTCCTCCATGTTGTCCTGCTTTTCCGAGAAAAAACCGTGCTGTGGGGAGAACAGACATGTAAGCCGGCCGGGAAAGGCCTTGTTGATCAGATCACGGCTGTGGGTCAGTTTGGAATCAGTGGATGCCTGGTTGCAGAGCAGGCCAAGCCGTTTTTTTAAAAGCCATTCGGGCCGTAATTTGACGAGTTGCTCGATTCCCAGGGATATCATTTTTTTTAAGAAAAAATCTGAGTTGAAGTAAAAGTCAATATAAACAATAATAACGCAATTGACACATTTTCTCACTTAACCAGAAAAAATTGGAATATGCACGAAAAAATCAATTATAAAGCGAGGTTATGTGTTTTTGTCAAGATCGGTCCGGTCCGATGTCGATGGTATGGAGTAGTTGTCAAAAGAATCCTTATGCCGTAACTATTTGATATAGCTAAAAAAATTTACTGGAGAATGTAAATATTCGGCGTGATGCCGGAAAATAGCTAGAACCACCAAATTGTAAATATTCGGCAGCGCACCCCAAGGGCACTTCCTGCGGGGCGCTTCACAGGGAGGTGAGCAGCCTGATCGCCTTCCTGTGAAGTGCTGCCGAATATTTACTGGAGAATATTTTGAAGATAGCAATAAGCGGAAAGGGCGGAGTGGGAAAGACCACGATCATGGCTGTACTCGCCGAACAGCTGAAGAGAGCAGGCAGGGAGGTTCTTATAATCGATGCGGATCCGAGCCCGCATATGGCTCAGACCATTGGGGTTGAAACCGAGGGGGTGATCACTCCTATCGCGGAGATGAGGGATCTGCTGGCGGAACGTTCCAATAAGGTTGTTGGTTCGTCTTTTTATAATCTGAATCCCGAGGTCAATGACCTGATCAGCCGGTTCATGGTGGAAAAGGATTCAATCCGGCTCATGGTCCTTGGCGCCATACAGACCGGGGCCGGCGGATGTGCCTGCCCTGAGAATATGGTGTTAAAGCGGCTCTTGACCAAACTGCTGCTGTCGCCGTCTCAGGCTGTCCTGCTGGACATGGAAGCGGGAGTGGAACACCTGGGCCGCGGCACGGTCGCAAGCGTGGATGTTCTTTTGATAGTGGTGATTCCCTCTAAATCAAGTGTCAGGACCGCGCTCAAGATCCGAAAATTGGCTGATGATGTCGGCATCTCCAAGGTGTTGTTTGTAGGCAACCTTATCCAGGATCATGATGATGAAGAGTTTCTGGTTGACGCGCTTGGTGAACCTCTGGCCGCCCGGTTTCCTGATTCCGGAGAGATCAGGAAGGCGGAACGGGCCGGAAAGCCCGTTGTCTCCGTCGACTTCGAAGTCCGGGAGTCGGCGGTTTGTCTGATGAATAATATAATTGAGCGGATCGGGCAATAGGTTGCTTACTTATTGATTCAGCAACTCCAGTTTTTCCCATCGGGTATAGAGTCTTTCAACTTTTTCCTGGGCCGGCTGCAACATGCTGCACCATTTGGCCAATTCCTCCTGATTACGGATAACAGCCGGATCTTCAATGTGCTTCTCGCATTTTTCCACTTCCTGTTCAGCGGCAAGAATTGTTTCTTCAATACCGTCGAGTTCCAGCCGTTCCTTATAGGTTATTTTTGCTTTATTTTTGCTTTGCGATTTTGCTTTTCCCTTGGTTTTTATCTTTTTCTTAACGGAATTTTTGCTCTTTTGCTGTTGCAGCCACTGGTGATAGTCGGCATAAAACATGAATTGGCCCGTACCGTTAAACCCGAGAATTTTTGTGGTAACCCGGTCCAGGAAAAAACGATCATGGCTTACCAGCACAAAAGCGCCGGGAAAATCGAGCAGACTTTCTTCCAAAACGGAA
>DAOVYS010000014.1 GCA_030635485.1 Pseudomonadota bacterium
CGCTAACCCTTTTCCAACAACCGCTCTACCACATTTTCCCATGTGATGTTTCCGGCGCGCCACGCCTCAAGCCCATGTTGCCCAAGAGTGGCAGCGCGGCGGCGATCGGCGTGGAATTCTTCTATGGTCTGGGCAACGGCCTCGGGATATGGTTCAACAACAACACCGGTAACGCCGTGTTGTACAAATTCCAGGGTTCCTCCTGAGTCGGTGCAGGTAATAACCGGTCTGGCGGAGAGCATGGCCTCAAGGGTGACGTATCCGTAATCCTCATCCTCAGGGCCGAAAAAAACAGCCAGGCTGTGGGCATACCAGCTCTGTTTTTCAGCATCGCTGATTCTGCCGAGCATACTCACTTTTCCGGCAAGATCCAACTCATTAATCAAACGCTGATAGTGATCCATTTGACCACCGTCGCCGGCCAGGATAAACCGTAGCGGCGCCTTGACAAGAGCGGCGGCGCGGATAAGCAGTTCCTGGCGCTTTAAGCTCTCAAGACGGCTGGGGCAGAAAATATAATCCCAGGACTCACTGCTGTAAAAATTTTCCGCTCCGGGAGGCGGGTGGTATAACGGCACGGCCTTAAGACCATTATACTGCTTGAGTCGCTCTGCCACCCGGCGGGAATTGGCAAAGATACGCCGGGCACGGGGCAGGACACGATTGTCATAGTCAACAATCAGTTCACGCAACCGGCTGAGTTCCCGACTCTCCGGTTGTTGATCATAGAGTTCATAGACCGCCCGGTGCTGATGCATGATCCAGACAGTATGACTAGCATGACGCACGCCATAGCCGGGGAACTGAAGACTGATGACCCGGTCCACGGCAACACCGTTAGGCACATTGAAATCCTGACCTTCACAATGGTCCATGAGCGCCTTGATATCTTTTTCAGGGGAAAAGCGAAACGGGAAACGGAGCAACTCCACATCATGGCCATGGGCAACAAGGCCTCGGCAAAGACCGCGGATATGCTCATCAGCCCCTCCGGTCATAAAAGGCACCAGATTGGCGGTGACTAGAATCTTCATGGTTTGACCGCGATTAAGGCGAAGTCCTGGTAACCGCAGAGAAGAGCGTTGATCCTCTCGGTGAGGAGATCTTTTCCTTCCAGACGGGCTGAATCAGGATAAGGATGGAGGCGCAGAATTTCAATGGAAACAAAGCCGTGATAACGGGCCATAAATTCCATTCCCGATGGTGTCAGGGGATTACGGTGCGTTGGATCGTGATAAAAGGTGTGGGAACCGACCAGCGGATTTTCCGGATTAGGGGTCTCAAAGATAATGATGCCGCCGGGCCGCAAGGTGCGGTAGGACTCTTCAAACAAACGGTAAAGGAGCGGAAACGGGAGATGCTCGATCAGATGAAAAGCGGTAATTGCGCCCAGGCTGTCTATCTCCTTGCCGCGCAGGGCCTCCAGGGCATCGGACCGCTCTGCTGCAAACCCGGCGTCAAGGCAATGATCCACCATGACCTGTGCTCGATCCACACCTGAGCCGATCAGATACCGGTCAAGTAATAATCCCAGCCATTCGCCCCGGCCGCATCCCAGATCTAAAACCGGGGCATCAACGACTCCGGCCCCGCTTTTGTCAAGGTAGTCGAGGTAGACCGTGAGGTCCCGGCGGATATCTCTCTCATCCCCCCGACAGGCATCGGCAAAGGCCAGAAGATAGGTCTCCAGACGGTCATCCGCATGGTCGGCCAAGACCTGTTTCTCATCTTCGGTCAGGCGGCCCTCGGCCTTAAGGTCATCCATCAGCCTTTTAAGCTCATAGCCCCGCAGGATATTAGCCTGCCGTGTCAGGACCAGATCCCGTTGCAGATCGTGGAATTCCTGATTTATTCTTATCAAGTCCTGAGAGCGCGAATCAATCTCACCTGTAATCAACTGCTCCAAAGTGACAAACCTTGGCTCCAGGCCGGCAAGACGCTGTTCCCATCTTTGCATATCAGCATGGAGACTGCGGTATCCCCGCCATGGCCGAAGGAGCCAGCCGACAAAACGCAGGGCAAATTCGCAGTGAAGCCGTTTGGCAATGCGCCGTAACCGTGCAAAGGGCAGTGGTTCAGATGGTTGAGACTGCGGAACCACCGTCTCAATCGGAGGCGGCAATTGCCCGCTACGCGACAACACCTCCAGACGAATACGCTCTTTTAACTCATCAATGTTTAACATCAGGTTGCCTTTTTTGCGAAATAATCAATATTACATTCTCTCTCATCTCAGCCCTGAAGGGGCGTTATTCAATAGCCCGGGGCCAGTGCGCGGCACGCAGCCCCGGGTAGTGAAAGCACCACAAACAGATAAGCCCTGTAAGGGCGATATAAAGATGCGGGAATACATCGACTGATTGTTTTGTACCGCCCCTTCAGGGCTTGACAAGAGGTGATCTTTTTTGCCCAGGGTTCCGCTTCGCTACACCCTGGGCTATCGAATAACGCCCTTTCAGGGCTTAATGGTTCATCAATATGAATTAATGGAGATATTCTCCCCCACTCAACCATTAAACCACTCAACCCCCTTAGATCCAATGGTGAAATGACATGAGTGATAAAGGAACCGTATTCACCTGCCGGTATACTTCATGGGAAGAGAGTGTGAAAAGGATTTTGGAAGGGGCAGGCCTTGGCCGGAGGCTCGCCGGGCATAAGCGGATTCTTATCAAGCCGAATCTTGTGGAGAATATAAAGCCGCCGGTTACGACCCCCGTGGCCCTGGTTGCCGCGATTGTCGATTATGTTCAGGAGAGCGCGCCCCACGCTCATATCATCATAGGGGAGGGGTCAGGGGCAACTGAATATGAAACCTGTCTTCCATTTGCTGATCTCGGCTTTTCTTCTGTTGCGGCGGACAAGGGGGTGGAGCTCGTTGATCTGAATGAAGCTCCCTTGAAGAAGTTGTCCAGGCCGGAATGCGGTAGATGGCCGGAAATGTATCTGCCCGCGGTGGTCTTTGAGAGTTACCTGATTTCAGTCCCGGTATTAAAGGCCCACACCCTTGCCGGGGTCACACTCACAATGAAAAATATGATGGGGCTTTGTCCTCCTGCTCATTACCGGCAGGGAGGGGCATGGAAGAAGGCCTCATTCCATTTCAATATTCAGGATGCCGTACTCGACCTGAATCGTTACCGCACTCCCGATTTTACACTGCTTGACGCCACGCTGGGGATGAAGGACGCCCATCTCTGTGGCCCCATATGCAATCCGCCCCCCAATCTGCTGGCAGCGGGATTCGACCCGGTTGCCATTGATGCCTGGGGAACAGGAATTCTGAAAAGAGACTGGAAGCGAATAGGCCACATCAGCAAGGCCCACGGTGAATTGGGAATAGCCGACCCCTTGAATGTTGTGGAAATAATGTAACTGTATAGATGTTGAGCCCTTGGATGCTCACCACCTTCTTGGTTGGAGCGCTCTTGGTCTTTTGGAGAGTTGCAGTTCCTGGGAGACCTGGGTGGCTATCTCTTCAATTGATTTTCCTGCCGAGGAGATAGTCGGAATTTTGTATTTTTTATAGATCTTGGCTGCTTGGTCCATTTCCTCAAGGCATGTGGATAAACGGGCATACTTACTGCCTGGCAGCCTCCGTTCCCGCATACTGCTCAACAGTTCCGGCGTGGTGGTAAGCCCCACGGCCTTATGTTTGTTTTGCACTATCTGATCCGGCAGCCTGTATTCAGTTAGATATTTGTCTATAAGCGGAAAGTTGGCGGCTTTCAGGCTCATCTGGGTGGCCAGATAGACGCTTATGGGGGTTTTGCCTGTGCGTGAGATTCCCAGAAGGATTATATCTGCCTCGGGATAGCCGTCCAGGCCGGTGCCGTCGTCGTGTTCCAGGCTGAAGTTGATGTTTTCCGCTCTTTTTGCCAGGTCCACCTCTGTTGTGGTTCGGTAATATCCCGCAACTCTTAAGGCCGTGGCCTCCAGATAGTCCTCCAGCCGTGTCAGGAAATGGCCGTATGCATCGATGAATTCGATTTCTGAATTATTGAACACATTTCGCACATCCTCGTTCATGATAGTACTGAAGATTATCGGTTTTCTGCCTCCGGAACGCTTCAGAATATGGGCGAGCGCCTTTTGGGCCTCCTTAACGGAATTGACAAATGGGAATTTTTCCTCAATAAAGTTGATCTCAGGGAACTGACAGATCAGAGAATGGCCTAGATTTTTGATCAGTATGGCCGTGCTGTCTGAAATATAGTAGATATCCTTGGATTTCCACATGGTTATGATTCTCCGGTTGAAATATCCTGCTTTGTAAGTGTTTGACGCTACCGGCGAGCAACGCAGACTCATGTGGATGGATCGGCGTATCAAAACATGAAGTAACTATTCTGCAGCACTTCATTAGGAAGGCGATCAGGTCGCCCAGCATACTGATGATGTATAGCTGATCAACCTGCTCGCCTCCCTATGCTATGAAGCGCCCCGCAGGAAGTGCCCTTGGGGTGCGCTGCAGAACAGTTACAGTTCGGTGGTTTTAGCTATATTTCGGCATCACGCTGAATAGTTACAATATGAAGTTGTTTTTGAGCGAACCTTAAGGACTGAATCAGGATTTGGCTGGGTGCCTCCGGCACTGTTACGCACGTTCGGCTACGAATTTACAGGTAGAGTGTCCCATGGAACGGCATGTTACCTCTTTTGAAACAAAGGTTCCCATTCCGTCCGGATACTTAGGAGCATATACAAGGTCCATGTAAGATGCGGTGCAGGCGTTGAACATATAACATCGCCCACGAGGTTGGGGGCCGTATTCTTCTAGATAGCGGCCTGGATCATAGGCGTTCGTAACCGTGGTCACAAGTTTTTTCCCCGGTATTAATTCTTCTACCTCAATATAACCGATTCCAAATATATTTGTAAAAGCGACCAGGGCGTACACTTCATCCTCAGGAGTTTTTATCAGGGGAAGAATAAGGTCGCGCCAATGCATGGATGTCCGTGCCCCATGGAAAGTGTGATAGCCGCATGCCAATACTGCATCGTAGAGTTTTTGCTCTACAGCCTGCGCCTCTTTATCATCCACCATATTGATAATTTTTGAGGTCAGTTTATAATAGAATTCATTGTAGTTCATGACCACATATACTCCAAATGCGGCCATAATCCCTTTTTCATTACTTGCAAGAGGGAGGCTGGATGCCAATTCGATTATTTTTTTGTCGTCAATCGCCATTTGGTCTTTTGTTACTTATGTGTTCAGCTCGAAGGCTGAGCAGCTACGCTCTCTTTGAGACCACAAATTCACAGCGGTCATGATGCAACATCAAGCACCGGGTTTCTTTCACTTCATATGTGTGTGGTCCGGCATCAAAGATTACGCCGAGTATTCCCGCGATAAATCCACACGTAAAGTAACAGACAGCGGTATCCCTGCGACCGTATTTTGCCAGCCATGACATCGCATAATAAGAAGAATCTGCATAGGCAATGCCACCTTGAGCCGTCAGTTCGCTAAAGTCCAGCCTGCCGAATCCCATCAGCCGATAGAGATCAGATGCTCCCTCTATGGCTTTGTCCAGAGGCACGGGTTTTGCCTCATGGGTGAGGATTTTTTTAAAAGCCGTGAAAAATTCTTCAGCAGCCGTTTCCGTAATTATACCATGTCCGTCAATTCCGGGAATTTCCTCAATCGCCCTTAAAAGACCACAGTTATAATGGTGACAGTGAAACGAAACCAGAGATTCGCCGAATTTAATTATATTTTTGTCGGAATCGAATGTTATGGAGGGGAGCATACTGAATAACTCTGTACTTGTGACTTTATTTACTGATTGGACAAATTAAATTTAACCTAATCTAAGAACAAATATCATAATGGATTGGTAATAGTCAAGATAAAAAATACTCAGTTAGACACAAAGGCATAACGTGCTTTTTACGACGCCATCAATAAAACCTGTTGCGCTGTAAGGGGTCACAGGCGGCGCATCTGCATGTGTCCCCTTACAAATCAGGATGCATCTGATTTGAGTACTGCCAGAAAGGCGGACTGGGGTATGTCCACGTTGCCCACTGTCTTCATACGTTTTTTGCCTGCCTTCTGCTTTTCAAGGAGTTTTCTTTTTCTTGAGATATCACCGCCGTAACATTTGGCTGTAACGTCTTTTCGGAGCGCCGAGATGTTTGTCCTGGCTATGATTGTGCCTCCGATCGCTGCCTGGATCGCGATTTTAAACATCTGGCGCGGGATCTCGTCTTTCAGCCGTTCGCAGGCATGCAGCCCCCTTTCCCGTGCTTTTGAACGGTGTGCAAGCTGGGACAGGGCGTCTACTTTTTCATGGTTTACAAGGATGTCCAGTTTTGCAAGATCGCTTGGGCGGTAGTCAAGCAGTTCGTAATCAAAGGAGCCATAACCCTGCGTGATTGATTTCAGCCTGTCATAAAAATCGTAAATAACCTCTGCAAGCGGCAGTTCGCATGTGAATTCGATCCGGCCCGGCATGGGGTAGTGGTAGTTCGTGTTTTCGCCCCTCCTTTCCATGCAGAGCGTCATTACAACGCCCATGTACTCTTCCGGCATGAGAATGGTCGCCTTGATGAACGGCTCTTCCGTACGCTCAATCTTGGACGGATCGGGGTAGTAGGCCGGATTATCCACCTCCACCATGGCTCCGTCCTGTAGATAGAAATGGTAGTTTACCGAAGGAACGGTCAGAATCAGTGAGATATCAAATTCCCTTTCCAGCCGTTCCTGCACCACCTCTAAATGGAGGAGCCCAAGAAAGCCGCACCGGAAACCAAACCCCAGGGCTGTAGAGGAATCCTTTTGAAAGGTTAAGGCGGCATCATTCAGCTTGAGTTTTTCCATGGCAGCAGAAAGCGCCTCGTAATCATCCGTTGAGATGGGGTATAGGGATGAAAAGACAACGGGTTGAGGCTCTTTGAAACCGGGCAGAGGTTTTGCGCATGGGCGGTCCTTTAAGGTGATGGTGTCACCGGTCCTGGTATCGCTTACAGTCTTTATGCCGGCAATTATGTAACCTACGTGGCCTGCGGAAAGTTCTTTTTGCGGGTTGCGTGTGATCTGGAACAGGCCTATCTCCTCGACCTTGTAAGTGGCGCCGGTTGACATGAATTGAATAATATCTCCGGGTCTGATCTTTCCATGAACGATTCTGCAGGAAATGATTGTGCCCCGGAATGGATCATAGTTGGCATCAAAGATCAGGGCCTCAAGAGGTCGATCCGGATCACCCTCTGGAGCGGGCAGGAACTTGACAACCGATTCCAGTACAGCGTCCACATTCGTACCTTTTTTTGCGGAACAGAACTGTGTGTGCTCGCTGTCCAGGCCTAAGTCGTCTTCTATCTGGAGCGCTATTGTGTCCGGGTCCGCAGCCGGCAGGTCGATCTTGTTGATAACCGGGATGATTTCAAGGTCGTGTTCCATTGCAAGATAGAGGTTGGCAAGGGTCTGTGCCTCAACTCCCTGTGAGGCGTCGATCAGGAGAAGGGCGCCTTCACAGGATGCAAGAGCACGTGAGACCTCGTAACTGAAATCAACATGGCCGGGCGTATCCACCATGTTCAGGATGTATTCCCTGCCGTCCTTTGCCTTGTATGGAAGGCAGACGGTTTGGCTCTTGATGGTGATTCCGCGTTCCCGTTCAATATCCATGGTGTCAAGGATCTGGTCTTTGAAATTGCGGTCAGTCACCAGGTTGCAATGTTGAATAAAGCGATCGGCAAGAGTAGATTTACCGTGATCGATATGTGCGATGATGCAGAAGTTGCGTATGTTTTTCATGCGGTATATAACTCGATTTTCAGACTTGGCGCGTTTTAGTTTTATGAATGTATTAGGGGAGTATCCATCCGTGAATCGTAGTATTGGATGGATACTCCCCTTTTAAAAAACGCCATTATATACCAGACTGTAAGATCGGGAAACCTATTTTGTTAAGGGCTCGTTCAAAAATCACTCCGTTACCCTGACCCCTGACCCCTTAGCCCTAGCCCTGACCTCTAAACCCCAAACAGGCTAAAAATCCGTAAAAGCCTCTTTATCTAAAGGAATTATCTGATCAGGCCTTAGCTCCGCTTCCAGGTTGACCTGTTTTGTTTTGTGAACCGTCAATCCATTGGTTTTTTTTGCGGAAACCGGAAGGTTTTTTGGGGTTTCTATCTTCTGCTTTTCGTTCAATCTCCGCTGCCTGCTTACAGTCTTGTTGTCGGTTCTTCCGTTGACTAAGGTCGACAGTTGTTCTACAACCTCCATCATTTGCACTGCCTGGGCATTCATCTGCTCGGACGCAGCAGCAGATTCCTCGGCATGGGCTGCGTTTTGCTGGGTCACCTTGTCCATTTCTGCTATGGCTTTGTTCACCTGGGAAATCCCATGGGCCTGCTCCTTAGAGGCAGCGGAGATTTCATTGATCAGTTCGCCTGTTTTTTTCACACCATTTGTTACCTCGGAGAATGCCTCATTGGTCTTTACCGCAACACCCGAACCCTCTTTGGTCTTATTGACCGTGTCTTCGATCAAAGAGGCTGTGTTTTTTGCGGCTTTAGCAGATCGCAGGGCAAGGTTTCTCACCTCTTCGGCCACCACGGCAAATCCTGCTCCCGCCTCGCCGGCACGGGCAGCTTCTACGGCTGCATTTAATGCAAGCAGATTGGTCTGAAACGCAATCTCATCGATTGTCTTGATGATTTTGAATGTGTCTTTGCTTGCCTTTGCAATGTTGCCCATTGAACTTGTCAGTTCGGATATAGAATTATTGGCCTGCTCAGCCATTTTTGAAGTATCTGACATCAAGATGTTTGCGTGGTCGGAATTGTCTGCATTCTGATTGGTCATGGAGGCCATCTCTTCTATTGAAGAAGAGGTTTCTTCTATCCCTGCCGCCTGTTCAGAGGCCCCTTCGGCCAGGGATTGGCTGGAGGATGCTATCTGGACGGATGCAGAGGTGACCTGGCCGGCGCTTTCCGTAAGGCCCTTGATGGCTCGGTTGAGGGGTCGGGTTATAGATCGGATGACAAAGAAACCAAGAGTTGCCGCCAGAAGCACAGAGCAGGACATTAAAATCGTCAACAACCATGCTGAAGAGGCTTTTGATTTTTTTGCATTTGTTTGGGCTAAATTCATGTCATTGTCTGCGATCTCTTCTAGTTGCTCAAGGTGGCTTGTCATTTTTTCGGATGCTTCGAACATTGCATTTACCAATGTTTGCTCTTGCCCTTCTGTTTCCTGTATTTTTGCCTCGGCATATTTTTGAAGATTGGCAAGACCCTGTTGCACCTTTGTTGCGTAACGCACTCCTCGCTGCAATAGTGCTTCTTTTTGGCTATCCTCGGCAGACATGACATTTTTCCCAACTTCATGAAACTTTGCATGGTCTGATTGGAATTTGTCAAGCAGGGCGGTTAATTCTTTATCTTCACACTTGAATGATGTATACCAATCCCCTAAAAAGCATTTAGTGGGATCGAGTTCGCCTGTGAAGTCAATTTCATATTCTACAGCATCTTGTAATTGCTCAAACCATTTTCTATGCTTTAGGTCTGCTGCATACAGGAATCCTGAAAGGTCATAATGAACACCGTTGTAGGTAAAACTGTATTGCACTCTCTTTTTATGAGTTTCCATCAGCTCTCTGGCTTTATTGCTGAATATTAACTGATCCTCACTGATTATTTCTACCAGGGCCAGCATTTCGTCGGTTCCACGAGGGACTTTGATGTTAAGCCCATCCTTGACATACATCCTGCCGGCGGGACTGTTCTTAAATTCTTTAGATTCCGTTCCATATTTTACCATGGAAATAAACATGTCGAAATCGCCAATGTGTTCGTTGACTTGCTCTTCGATTTCACTCAGGCCCGTTTCAGAAAGGAGGTACTTTCTGCAAGCATTCACTGCCTTTTCCGCAGAAATAACAGCCTCCATTGCTACATCTTTGAAAGGTACTTTTTCTTCCAACACTATATCCCCACTCCGGGCTACCTTTTTTACCGTAGTCATACCTGTAAGTCCTGCAGCCAGAACAATTAGGGATAGAATCAGGAAGCTTCCCGCCAATTTTTTGCCGATCGTTAAGTTCATCGGTTACCTCCATTTATGCCGTAGAGTGGGGCATAGATATAACAATTTTCAATCAAGATGTTTCAAGTGTTCTCTAACCTCAGCCAGTTCATCCTTTATCTGTTCCAACAATGCCTCGTTCTTTGTTTTTTTGTATTCATTAAGGCAAATGATGGCCGTAGCAGGATGAACGATTGCGTCGTAGTGACACATGACTTCAGCAAAGTGATCAAACTTTTCTATGTCGACTCCATTAGCTTTTAAGACAGAGCCTTCGTGCCATTGCGCCTCAATTTTTTCTAACGTCAGTAATGTCATTTTTTGAGCGTTTTCAATGGTAATTTTCATCATCTTGACTTCAATTGGCGGTGTTTCCGGTTCGTTCATGTGCTCCCTGCATCCTGCAACGCCAAGCTCTACCAATTTTTCCATGTCTGTCAACATTTTGTCTGCGTCGATATTACCACTGAGTACCCTGCCGATAGTCTTTTTTGCTGTTTTGTCGTAGGTTTTTTTGTCAAACTCGTGTTTTGTTTGTGCAAAGGCGTTTGTTATCATTCCTGCAATCAGCATCATCAACAGACATCCCCAACAAGTTGTTTTTTTCATTGTTATTCTCCTTTTTTGTAATAAACTTGATAAGTTTGATGAACTCGCAAAAAAGTCATGGGATGATTAAGCCCTCTTTTTTTTGAGGTCATTGGTTAACCACACAACCATCTATTCATCCAATCATCCATCTAAGCAGCATTTTTCAGAGCGGCTACCTCTTCAGTGCCAAGCACCCGATCTATATCGAGCAGTATCTTAACTCCTCCTTTCGCCTTAGCCATGCCGAGTATGTAGGCTGTATCCAGCCTGGTTCCGAATGACGGCGTATCTTCAATGTCGTCGGCTTTGATGCTTAAGACCTCTGAGACGGAATCGACCACTATACCGATCAGGATGTTCGCTGCCCCGCTTTTGAGCTCGACCACGATTATGCAGGTACGTTCGGTATACTCGATTTTTTCTATTTCGAATTTCAGCCTTAAATCGATTACAGGGATGACCCTGCCGCGAAGGTTTATCACCCCTTTTACAAATTCCGGTGTCTGTGGGACAGTGGTGGTCTCCATTATCCCGATGATCTCTCTGATTTTCAGGATGCCTATGCCGTACTCTTCGCCTGCCATAAAAAAGGTAAGATATTTCCCTTCTCTATCTTGCATGGCCTTTACAGCCTGGTCCACTGTTTCCATTAATTCCGTCATTTTTAAGGCTCCTTTTTTGTCCGTTTAGTCTGTTTGTAACCAATGACTAATAGGCCAATCCTCCACTCGGTTATCTATTTTTGATTTTTTTTATCATAAATCTAATATTCAGGTTTGAGTTCAGTGGTTATCCGTTGTTCGGCAGCGGTTTCGCTTATGTCCAATATGGCAGATCAATGCCATCATTTCTTTGGGTGTCAGGGATTTTTGCGCAGAGAGATCCATTCCCGGCCGTATATTTTTGCTTACCGAACCGTTGTCATTATAAGCTGAGATAATCAGTACTGAAATTTCAGGATGAGTTTTTTGAATCCATTGTAATAGCTTGACACCATCTCTGTTCGGCATGATTACATCCGTTATGATAAGATCGAATGGGTTTCCTTTGCCAAAGGAATCTTCAATCTTATTGACGGCATCCTCCTTATCATATGTCACATTCGATAAGAATCCTTCTCTCCTCAGATGACGTTGTATCGTCCTGGCAAATTCAGGTTCGTTATCAACCACCAATATGCGTTTTATAGATTCGATCAAGTGCTTATTGCCTTTTTTATAACTGCTTTTGGAAAGAATCATTTGTATGCTACTGATTTGCAATCAGTATGCCGAAGACTAACAGTAGCGCAAAAAAATTTAACTTGCTGTTATTATGGTATATTTAAAATAAAGGAGGGGGGAGTATAAAAAAGCCGGAACGACTTATTTGTCATGTATGTCGAGTACAGTTCAGGATATTGTTACAACCCTGAACTGTACAACCTATTGATATAGAAGAAAAAATTTGGCTGACGACCTTTGTGCCATAGGCTGACGACCTAAAGGTCGTTTATAAGGGATTTCCGACGAGGGTTGTCTTTCATCTGGGCCAGTTTGCGTTGTAGCTGCCTTACTGTAACACCCAATATATCGGAGGCCTTTTTGCGGTCACCTTTGGTGTGGGTAAGGACATAGGCCAGATGTGTATCATAGTTTTCTTTCAGACTGCACAGGCTGCGGGCAAAGGTGGGGATAGAGGGGCGCTCATGCCCATCATATAGATCTTGCGGCAGGATTGTGGCTGATTTTGCAAGTAGTACACCATTTTCCACTACCTGCGCCAGTTCACGGATGTTGCCCGGATAATTTTTATTCATCAACATATCCAAGGCTTCAGGGCTTAAGCCTTGGATATCCTTTTTGTGCCGCATGCATGCTTTTTTAAGAAAATGGGAAGCAAGAAGGGGAATATCGCCCCCCCTCTCCTGAAGCGGAGGGAGGTGGACGTGAGCTGATTTCAGCCGGTAATTTAAATCCAATCTGAATCTGCCTTCCCGGCAGGCCTTTCTTAAATCCGTATTAGTGGCCGAGATAATGCGGACCTCCACATGTCTCGGCTCAATTTCGCCAATCCGGGTAACATATTTGTCTTCCAGCACCCGGAGAAGTTTGGCCTGCAGGTTTACAGGCAACTCTCCAATTTCATCCAAGAACAGGGTCCCCATGTCAGCCTGCTCAAAGTAACCTTTGTAATCCTTATCCGCGCCTGTAAAAGCTCCTTTTGTGTGTCCAAAAAGCTGGCTTTCAAACAGTGTTTCCGGAATCGACGAAACATTTACCGGTATAAAAGGGCCGTTTGGATTTGGTCCTGCTTTGTGGATGCCTCGGGCCATCAATTCTTTTCCTGTTCCTGATTCACCGGTTATGAGGAAGGGATTGCCGCCTCTGGCCATTACATGGGCGTAGGAGAGTAATTCCTTCATCCGTGGGCACTGAGTGATGATGTCGGCAAAAGGTTCAGGCACATCTGTTTTGTTTGAGCCTGAAAGCGTGCCGGCCAAACCCATGAGCAGCCCCTTATGTTCATATGCCCGTTCAATGGATAACAAAAGACGTTCATTATCCACCGGCTTTACTAAATAATCATAAGCGCCGAGACGAATGGCTTTGACCGCAGTCGATACGTCCTCCACAGCGGTAAGCATGATAAACTCTGTATTGTTGTGTTTAAAGGGCTTTGTAGCCTCCATGACATGGAATCCGTCTACTTCCGGCATCAGGAGGTCAAGGATTACAATGTCAAAATCCTGTTCTTTGATTTTGCTGATGGCTTCTTTCCCGTTGTCACAGATTTCTACGTTTCGTATGTTTCGACGTCTGAGCAAACGTCTGACAGATGTCAAGGCCACCTGTTCGTCGTCAACAATGAGGATTTTCATAGTTTTTGCCTGCTTATTTTGTTGATGATTTGTTGCAGTCCCTTTATTTTAAATGGTTTTTGAAGCAGGTAATCGGGGCCGACAGTATCGGCTGGTTTTTCTTTAAGCGCCTTTGGATCCCCTGAAAAAAGGATGACCGTCAACAGAGGGAATCTAGCTTTGATTTTTTTAATAAGCTCCCAACCATTCATGCCCGGCATCCTAATATCTGATAAAACAATATCCACCTCGGGATGCTCTGTCAGGTATTCCAGAACATCCTTTGGATTGTTGATGGTTGCAAGGAATTTGTCCCTGGTCTCAAGAAAGAAAAGCGTTTCAAGCATGGCCAGAAAATCCATGTCATCATCCACGCAGAGGATTGAAGGGCGAAGATTCAACTTGATGCCCTTGTGAACCGGAAGAAATACTGTGAAGCGGCTCCCACGTCCCGGGTGTGAAAGTACACCGATAGTTCCATTGTGTTCCCGCACCAAACCATAAGAGACTGAAAGTCCCAGGCCTGTGCCGCCACTTTCGCGTCGTGTGGTAAAAAAAGGATCGAACATTCGGTTCATTGTCTCGGGTTCCAGACCAGTCCCATTGTCCTCGATCTCGATTAGAATAGAGCGAAACCTGTCAAGATATCGGGTAGTAATGGATAACCGTCCCTTATCCTTATTCGGTATGGCGTGGATAGCGTTTACCACAAGGTTTGCCACCACTTGCTCCAGTTTTTGAAAATGTCCTTGGATTTCCGGCAGATTATCGGCAAGGTTTATATCTATGTGTATTACTGATTTTCTCACCTGAGCCCCGACAATAGTGAGTGTTTTGTTAATTACATCGTTAATCCGGACAGGCTTGAACTGGCTGTTTTCGTCTGTTCGGGAGAAATCTTTCAGATTGTTTACCACACCGCTAATACGCTTTGACCCCGTCTTGATCGCCTCTATCATTTCTCCCATGTCCCGGCATAGGTCATCAAAACTGAGACTGTTTTTTCTCCATTCCGGATGGGTTGCGGCATAATCGTTGAGGATCGGTTTAAAGATTTGCCAGGTTTCTTCCATGAGTGGGATGTTGTAACAGATAAAACTGTTCGGGTTATTTATTTCATGGGCTACACCTGCCACCACTTCACCCAGTGAAGCGAGTTTGTCGGCCTGGATAATCTGTTGAAGACGGTATTCTGACTCCTGACGCAGTTTTTTTGCCTCGGTGATGTCTTGCCAAGTGCCGACAATGTGGCTGATGGTGCCATCAGGCAGCTTCACGAGTCTCCGGGTATCAGCAAACCATTTGTATGACCCATCAGCTATCCGGAAGCGATACTCTTGATTGTATTTGCCATGCCTGAGCAGTGCTGACAACGCCTCCAACACATTTGACCTGTCGGCCATATGGATGCGATCAGCCCAGAATGTCGGGTCTTCGGTGAATTGGCTTGGGGTGTATCCTGTAATTTCCTCTATTGTCGTGCTTATATAGGTTATCCCAAAATTGTCTTCGGCCTTGCAGGTGTAGGGAATAATAGGCAGAGACTTCAACAGCACTGATAACTGTTCCGTGGTGTGTTTCAGCGCTTTCTCGGCACGCTTGCGCTTGGTAATGTCGCGGGAAATTTCTATAACCATTTTGAGGCGGCCATCTCTGTGCCGTGCAGCCGGGCTGGCTGTGCACCAAAATGTCATGGGATTCCCATCGGTTTTTATGACTTCTGTTTCATGCTCATGAATATTGCCATCTTTAAAACACTTCCTGACCACGCACGGTTCGCACGCTTTGTCATAGCCATGGTAGGCATTGTAACATTTTTTCCCAATGATATCCGTTCCAAACAAATCCTTAGCAACATGGTTTGCCCATACAATATTATACTCTTTGTCCATCATTGACATATGATCTGTAACCGAAGCGATAATCCCTGCCAGTTTCTCCTCGCTTTTTTGCAGCGCCTTTGCCCCAGTTGTAATTTCCTTTAAATATTTAGCCTCTGTTTCAAACTCGGTTTTTTTCTTTTGAGTCTTGTAAAAAGCCGTTCCTCCGGCGCTAAACAGCATTATGACAAGCCCTGTGAGTCCAAACGTGTTTCTGGCATGTCTGCTGACAGGATCCGCGATTTCAGAATAAGGCAAGGCTATAATCAAATGCCAGTCTCTGTCCCCTACTGCAATTCTCTTATAAGCCGTCACGGTATTCTTGCCGGTCGTACAATCTATGAATATCCCGCTCCCCTCATCTTCAGCCTTTACTCTATTAAGGTAATCATGCTGCTCTCGGATATGTTCTCTTAAACTGTTTTCATTAAAAGCCTCGCTTTTCTCCAGATGCCTTTTTTTCACCATATCCAATACAGATATTTGCACAAATTCTTTTTCCGGATGCGAAAGAACAACACCTTTATCATCAAAGATCCATGCATAGCCTTTTGGGCTCTCGTTGATCGGCTGAATAAAACGTTTATGGATCGTATCCGTTTGAATCATCCATCGAATAATGCCTGTAAATTCACCCTTATAGAAGACAGGCTTTGATATGGATATGGCCAGGGCGCCTAAATTATTATAAAATACTTCACTGACATGTGACTTGTGTTCTTGTATGACATACGCGACGCCCGGTTTATCCGTATGATCCGTCCCGGGTCTGTCCGCTATAAAGGGGTGCCGGTGCAACATAATGCCATTTGCATCCAGGGTGGTAAGCGCAGTTGATTCATCCATGTAGGTTTCATAACACGTTTTAAGTAGGCAGTATCCAGGGCCGGGATTCTTATGCATAATTCTTTTATGAATTTCTTCCCGGACTAGTGGATTAATTGCAAGGACCTTTAATGTCGCTGAATGTTTAGCAATGTAGTCTTCCACCCTGTCTGTAGTCGTCTTCGCTATAATCAAGAGCTGGGTTTGCATTTGCGAAACAACCGTTTTTTCAAAATTCTTGTGGTTTAAGTAGGTTATGGATATGATAAGGATCATAATTGTTAATCCGGATATGATGCCTATTGCTATGCTTTTGGATATTTTTGGTATTTTCATGAGTTCTGTGATCAGTTACGTCTTGATGTTCCAAGTGGAAAAAGTCTTGAATAACGTTTTACAACAACCCGATCTCTCTAAGCATGTCCTTTGCCGCTGCAAATAAGGCGTCTTTCCCCTGTTCCGTTCTGGCCTCAACATAGAATCTCACCTTCGGCTCCGTGCCTGATGGTCTTATCATGAGCCAACTGCCGTCCTCAAGGATCATCTTGCGGCCGTCAATGTCAATGACCCGGGCAATTGTTTTTTCCTCGTCTCCTGCCTTTATTGTTGTGCCGGGCCCGTACTTGTCTAAAGATGCCAGGATTTTTTTCAATTCTTCTCCCTGGGCGGTTACCTTGATCGCGTCTCTGTCAGGGAAGTAGCTTCCGCAGACTTTTTCTATCTCTCTCCGGTAATCGCTCAGGTTCATTCTAAGAGTCAAGACCATGTCCAGGGCTGCGAGGAGGCCGATGTACGCATCTTTTTCCGGAGTGTGTCCGATCAGTGTGATGCCGTCGGATTCTTCAAAACAGACCAGGGATCGGTCAATCACGGGCTTGAATTCCTTGAATCCCACCTTTGGTTCAAAGATTTCTTCGCCAAAGGCGGCTGCAAGTCCGTTTGCAAAATTACTGGTTGCAACCGTTTTAGCAACCATGCCTTTTTTCTTTTTTATCTCATGGAGAAAGTGGTAGGCCATGCCCCCGAAATGGTTCATGCCAATTTCATTGGCGCCGTCCGTGAAACGTATTCTGTCGCCGTCGGGATCAATGATTACACCGATTTTGAATTTTTCAGGCCTGGCCTTTAGAGTCTCTGTCACATTTTTCATGTTGGCCGTGGAAGGTTCAGGCGCGATTCCGTTGAATGTAGGGTCTTCATTGGCGCGGATCAGAAGGAGTCTCTTGTCCGCGCCTTTTTGAAACAGCGACCGGATGTGGATTCTGCTTGCCCCGTGTACGCAGTCCACGGCAACGATTACATCATCGGTTTTTGCGAGATCGTCCATTATCCGGTCATAGTCCAGGCCGTGCGCGCTGCGTCCTTTGCGGACAAGGCTAATCCAGGCGTTGAGAGCGTTGCATGGTTTTACAAGGGAAGGGTCGGGAGTGAGGTTGATGGGTTTGTCCTCCGCCATTATCCTTTGCGCGTTTGCAGTTATCCGATTTGTCAGAACCGGGGCCGCCGGGCCAGCGTCGGCCGCGTTGTATTTGAAACCGCTATACTGTAGAGGGTTGTGGCTGGGAGTCAGGTTGATTGAAAAGGCGGTGTTTGATTCAAGCACGGCGGCTGAAAGCGTGCCGGTTGTAGCCTCGCCTGCATATAGGACCTTAAATCCATTGGATGTGAGGAGATCGGTAATGCATCCTGTCAGCACTTCACCGCCGAACCGGTTGTCATGGCCGACCACACCGCCCCTCTCTCTGGCCTCTGCCAAATCTTTTACGCCAAGCGCCTCTCTCAGTTCTTCCGAGTCCGACATTTTTGAATAGAGTTGGATAATCGCTTCAGTTACCTGCAAGACGGACCGGCGGAACACATCTTTTCCGATTGTGCCGCGCCAGCCCGAGGTCCCGAATTTAACCGGTGTGGTTGGGTTTCCCTGGTTGTTTTTCAATTCATCAAGTACCAGTTCATAGATCCGGTCGATTTCGGTCTGCCATGCTGAATATTCCTCATCCTCCTCTGAATACCCGCTTCTTTTTTCTACAAGTTTTTTGATCAGGCCGAAATAGTCGCTTTTTGCATGGTCGTCAGGAATGATATATTTTTGGTACAGACCGGATATGTCTACAGGTTGATTCATTTAATGGCTCCTTAATATTGTGGATAAGTTGAGATGGACCTATTCTCTTTCCTAGTAAATCATTTTACTCATGAATTCTCAAATTATTCAACTTACATGTTGAATAATTTCGCTTTAATTGGTTGACACCTAGGAACCTGGATTGATATAAAGTTAGAATCATATTTTTTGTTTCTTGTGGATTGTGTGCGGATGGTTGTGTACAAATCTGATATTCGCCGTGTCTGACGAGCAGCATTTTTTAAGGGCCGCTTACAGATTACAGGGTTACAACTACAAAATATTTGGGAGAAAAAAATGGGAAATAAACATGATGAGGCCTTTATCCTTTGGTTTGATGAAATATTCATTGATGATGTGCCTAGTGTAGGTGGGAAAAATGCCTCCCTGGGCGAGATGTACCAAAAACTGGAATCAAAGGGAGTGGCTGTTCCCAATGGTTTTGCCATTACTGCCCATGCATACAGGCATCTGCTCAAAACCGCCGGTATAACGCATAAAATTGAAGAGGCCTTGGCCGGACTGGATACGCACGATATGGCAAATCTCCAGGAACGTGGTGAGAAGGCGAGAAACATTATCCTTAACGCCGAGTTTCCCGATGACCTGCGTCAGGCTGTTGTTGAAGCCTATGCCAAGATGGAAGAACAATACGGACCGAATGTGGATGTGGCGGTCCGTTCTTCCGCAACGGCCGAGGATTTGCCCGATGCCTCCTTTGCGGGACAGCAGGAGACCTATCTTAACATTCGAGGGAACGATGCCCTGATCCACAATTGCCGCAAGTGTTTTGCAAGCCTCTTTACCAACCGTGCTATTTCCTACAGGTATGACAAGGGGTTTGGTCAGTTTGATGTTTATCTCTCAATCGCGGTCCAGAAAATGATCCGCAGTGACGCAGCCTCTGCCGGAGTAATTTTTTCAATTGACACAGAAAGCGGTTTTGAGGGTGCGGTCTTTCTGACCGGCGCCTGGGGACTGGGAGAGAATGTTGTCCAGGGCGCGGTCAATCCTGATGAGTATTATGTGTTCAAGCCGACCTTGAAAGAGGGTAAAAGGCCTATTGTAGGAAAGCGTGTGGGCAGCAAGGAAATAAAGATGATTTACAACCCGGACGCGTCCGCGGACGAACCGGTCCTTAATATCGATACAACGCCGGAAGAGCGTGGACAGTATGTAATCTCGGATGATGAGATACTTAAGCTCGCAAAATGGGCATGCATCATTGAAGACCATTACCAAAAGGCCATGGATATTGAATGGGCCAAGGACGGCGATGGTAAGGAGGTTGGAACCGGCGACCTGTACATTGTTCAGGCAAGGCCTGAAACGGTTCATTCTCAGGCCAACAAAAAGGTGATAGAAACATACAGGCTGAAAGAGACCGGCAATCTCCTTGCAACCGGACAGGCGGTCGGCACCAAGATCGGCCAGGGGGTTGCCAATGTGATTGAAAGCGTGGCAGGCATCCATGACTTTAATAAGGGTGAGATACTGGTGACGGACATGACGGATCCTGACTGGGAGCCGATCATGAAGATCGCAGGCGCTATTGTCACAAACCGCGGCGGCAGGACCTGCCATGCGGCGATCATATCACGGGAACTCGGAATCCCCTGCGTCATCGGAACCAAGGATGGCTCCATAAAGATCAAGAACGGTTCTCAAATCACTGTCTCCTGCGCAGAGGGAGAGACCGGAAATATCTACGAGGGGCTCCTTGACTTTGAGATCGACAGACTGGATCTTGAAACTATAGCCAAGACCAGAACCAAGATCATGATGAACGTGGGTATCCCGGAAAAGGCATTCTCTGAAGGTCAGATTCCGAATGACGGGGTAGGCCTGGCCAGAGAGGAGTTTATTATCAATTCGCATATCGGTATCCATCCTCTGGCACTTTATAACTTTGACGATCTGAAGGCCAAGGGCGAAGCCGGTGATGCTGATGCCGCGGCTGTGGTCAAGGAGATTGATGCTGAAACCAGTGCCGATCCCGACAAGAAGCAGTTCTTTGTGGACAAGATAGCTGAAGGGGTAGGGCGTATCGCGGCGGGTTTTTATCCCGGCGATGTGATTGTGCGGCTCTCTGATTTTAAGAGCAATGAATATGCAAACCTGGTCGGCGGCACCTTTTACGAGCCTGTGGAAAGCAATCCCATGATAGGCTGGAGAGGGGCCTCAAGGTACTATGATGATAAATACAAAGTCGCGTTTGAGCTGGAATGCATGGGGCTTTTGAAGGCCAGGAACGACATGGGGCTTACGAACATCAAGCTGATGGTTCCCTTCTGCCGTACGCCTGAAGAGGGCCGCAAGGTCATTGATGTATTGAAGGAGTTCGGGTTGGTCCAGGGTGAGAACAATCTGGAAGTCTACGTGATGTGCGAGATCCCCAGTAACGTAATTTCAGCGGACGCCTTTTGCGATGTCTTTGACGGATTCTCAATCGGTTCCAATGATCTTACCCAGCTCACACTGGGGCTGGATCGTGATTCCGATCTGGTGGCCCACATCTTTGATGAGAGAAACCAGGCTGTCAAGGATATGGTAAAGATGGTGATCGACACTGCCAAACGGCGGGGCAAGAAGATCGGCATTTGCGGTCAGGCGCCGAGTGACTTCCCGGAATTTGCCACATTCTTAGTTGAATGCGGCATAGATTCCATGAGTCTCATTCCTGATACAGTCATCAAGACCAGACTGAAAGTGGTTGAAAAGGAAAAGGAGATGGGAGTGTCGCCGGAGTAGGAAAAGTGTAAAGGGGTCAGGGATCGGGGATCAGAGGTCAGGATA
>DAOVYS010000022.1 GCA_030635485.1 Pseudomonadota bacterium
AACAACATAAAAATCAATCTGTTATCCTGACCACCGACCCCTGACCCCCGACCCCCCCGTCCAGAGATGTTACATTTATGGACAGACACTAACTATTACCTTTTATCCGTCTGTTCGCCATGCCTGCCAAATCATGCGGCTGGAAAAGAAAAGGGACCAACCGATGGCCGTAAAAATCACGCCTGTCACCGTGGGAGGCAGAGATGAGGTCCTGAGCAACCGCCCAAACCCTGCCATAAGACCTATAAAAAGCCACATCCTGGCCGAATACACCTTCAGAACACAGGTACTTTTTGCAAACCTCCTAATCCGACCGACATTTTCCCCGGCGGCTTTGTCCAGCACAAAAAGTGACTTTACCGTACCAGCCAGAATGGCTGCTATAACAGGCCAGATCAGCCCGGCACCGAACAGTCCATTAATTCCGAACCTCACCAAAAGAATCCCGGCAACACTCCATATCAGGGCTGCTGCAAAAAGATGATTCCGGACAGACATTACGGGTTTACAGACCTCGTGATTTTATTTTTATAGCAGGCCGAAAGCTCAGTATTTGCAAGGGACATGAGCATGATTGGACGTTTAGTCAGTCTGAGTCAAGAAAAAAAAGGTATACGGATTCCGGAATCCACCCCGGAGTCTCTCTCCACCCGAGCGGCACTCTATCAAAATAACATAGGCCTGCCGCCAAAAAAATGGCGGCAGGCCTATAATAAATGCACCGGTACGGCAATAAACCGGATTAAACCTCGGAGACGGTGATTGCGCCTTCAGGGCAAGTCTCTACACAGGTCTCGCAGCCCAGACATTCATCCGGATCAGCCGGGTATGCATGGCCGTCCTTCATTTCAAGAACAGAACTAGGGCACGCGCCTACACATTCTTCGCAGCCTTCGCATTTGTCATTATCAACCTCAATCTGCCATCCCATAATTACTACCTCCTAAATTTAGTTTAAAAAACTGAACTCAAGTCCTTTTTTCACGTTAAAATCAATCGCTCAAGTTCTTTTCAGGTGTGTCTTTAGTCCGCAAAGGACAAGAGATACATTCCTCTAATTCAACGTTGTTTTTTTGTCAATAAAAAATTTGTCGCTCGTCCCAATATTTTACCGGACCGACAAAAAATACTCCACTAACTCCTGCCAACTGCTTGATATTCACAGACAAACACAGATTTTCCATAGAGATGCCAGGCAACAACTATCCCGTCAATTCTTGTTGACCTGAACATAACAATCTTTTAAAATGAAAGCTTATATTTTTACAATTCCACAATTCACAAACTAAAATACTACCTAACTAACCACTTACCATGAAACAAAAATCCCAAAAAAATAAGAAAAAGAAGACGGTAAGCCCTGAAATTATGGCCAAAACTAATGAAATGGGCATGATCGAAGGCATCCTGGAGGGCAGCCCGGACGCCATCGGAGTCGCTGTTGTCCGGCTCGAATGCGGATGCAAGAAGATGGCGGCCATTGACAAAAACGGCGATCCGGCCAGCAAGGTGATCATATACAGAGATGCCGCCGAGAACGTCTGTGACAAATGCAAGGAGGATAACGGAGACTTCTCCCGGGTGCTGGAATCGTTCATCCACTGGACCGAACCCGAACCCCCGGCGCACAGAAAAAAAACTATAGAAATGAAGGTCCTGGGTTCACAACCGACTACTCACTAATGGGTATCTTGAATAATTTAGGATTTTCGTTTGAGGTCAAGGAACAGTGAAAATGAAAAAGCACCCATTCGGGTATAAACTCCGCATATTAGGTATATGTGAGCATTTTTCATTTTCACTGTGACGCCGAGATCGGACGAAAAGACAATTATTCAAGATGGCCTAATGAACATCCGCGTAGGAGCGAGCTTGCTCGCGAATTTATGTAAGGCGGCCTGACCGGACTATTGATTTGGAGATAAATTATGAAATTTGAACCCGTTATCGGGCTGGAAGTGCACGCGCAGCTCAAGACCGATACAAAGATCTTCTGCGGGTGCACCACTGCATTCGGAGCACCGCCCAACACGAACACCTGCCCTGTCTGCCTGGGCATGCCGGGCGTTCTGCCGGTTCTAAACAAAAAGGTGGTTGAATTCTCCATGAAAATGGCGCTGGCCACCAACTGCAAGATATCCGCATACAATCAATTTGCACGCAAAAATTACTTTTATCCGGACCTGCCCAAGGGATATCAGATATCACAGTTTGAACTTCCCATTGCGGAACACGGCTGGATCGAGATCAAAACGGACGGCGAGACAAAACGCATCGGCATCACCCGGATCCACATGGAGGAGGATGCGGGAAAACTGGTTCACGACGCCCACGATCCGAAAAGCTATGTCGACCTGAACCGGACCGGCGTGCCCCTGATCGAGATCGTCAGCGAGCCGGACATCCGATCCCCTGAAGATGCTTCGGCATATCTCAAAAAAGTCCATTCCATCCTGCGCTATCTGGACATATGCGACGGCAACATGCAGGAAGGCAGTTTCCGATGTGACGCCAACATCTCGCTTCGTCCCGTGGGCCGGGAGGAATTCGGCACACGTACGGAACTGAAGAACATGAATTCGTTCCGCAATGTCCAAAGGGCCATCGAATATGAGATCCGCCGTCAGCGTGACATCCTGCTGGACGGCAACGAGGTAATCCTTCAGACCATGCTCTGGGATCCGGATAAAAACGTAACAGCTCCCATGCGTGACAAGGAGGAGGCCCACGACTACCGCTATTTCCCGGACCCGGATCTGGTGCCTATCGTAATAAGCGACGAATGGATCAATGAAATCAAAAAAACCATGCCCGAATTGCCTGATGAGAAAAAGGCCAGGTTGATCAAGGAATACGACCTGCCGGTCTATGATGCGGAAATCATGACCTCGGAGCGGGAACTGGCTGATTACTTTGAGGCGGCCAGAAAGCTTTATCCTGATTCCAAAAAACTCAGCAACTGGATCATGACCGAGCTGATGCGGGAGCTGAAAGGCGAGGATGCGACAGATATCGCAAAATGCCCGGTTACGCCTGAAAACCTTGCAACCCTCTTAAACATGATCAAAAAGGGGACTATCAGCGGAAAGATTGCCAAGACCCTTTTCTTTGACATGATGAACACGGGTAAGGATCCCGAGACACTGGTCAAGGAAAAAAACCTTGTCCAGATGAGCGATGAAGGCGAACTGGGCAGGATCGTCCAGGAAATCCTGGCTGAAAACCCGAACCAGGTGGCTGAATACAAGAGCGGCAAGACAAAACTCATGGGATTCTTTGTGGGTCAGCTCATGAAAAAGACAAAAGGCAAGGCCAATCCCAAAATGGCTAATCAATTGCTTGGAAAGGAGCTGGCAAAATAACGAACCCTTAAGATCCGGAGACGCACGGATTGGACAAGACAGACTGGCAGAAAAGGGGCAAAGGCCACCGGAAGCGGCTGAGGGACAAATTCCTGGAACGGGGAATAGACGCGCTTGCCGACTGGGAGGTCCTGGAACTGTTCCTTACCCTGGGCACACCGCGCAGGGACTGTAAGGATATCGCGCGTAGCGCGCTTGCCCGTTTCGGGTCGCTTGCAGCTGTTTTTGAGGCTTCTCAGGAAGAGCTGCAAAAGGTCAAAGGGATTGGACCCAGCAACAGCTTTGCCATATATCTTGTCCATTCGGCAGCCGGCCGCTTTGCAAAAGAGAGACTTACGACAAAAGAGTATTTCCACTCCTCCAGGGAGGTGTCCGAATATCTGGTCCATTCCATGCGGAGCCTCAAACAGGAGGCATTCAACGTCATCTTCCTTGACTCCGAATACGGGATCATTGATTCGGAAATCATCGCTTACGGTACAATCAACACAAACACAGTCTATCCCCGCGAACTGATAAAAAAGGCCTTGGAGCGCCACTCCGCCGCAGTTGTTGTTGCACATAACCATCCATCCGGCAACCTGACCCCATCATCTGAAGACCAAAGGCTGACACGCAATCTGTTCCGCGCATGCTCGTTTATGAACATCCAGCTTCTGGACCACTTCATTATCGCCGGTTCCGGCCGGACCTTCAGCTTTGCAGACCACGGCATTATCGAAGAAATCCGAAAGGAATGGCTGGCTCTCATGTGATGCGGTTAGTTGGTTAGTTGGTTTAATTGGTTAGGTTGGTTAAAAAACAACAACTAAACCAACCAACTAACCAACTAACCAACCAACTAACCAATTTAATGATCTTAAACCATTCAGTCCAACCACTCCCTCCCCTTCCGGACTGTAAAGACAAGACGGCTTCTCTTTACGTGCACATCCCGTTCTGCAGAACAAAATGCGGCTACTGCTCGTTTGTCTCATTCCCTGCAATCGATTTCAATCTAACCAATTACATGGAAGGATTGCTCAAGCAGGCGGAAACAATGTCGTGCCATCCCTGGATCCGGAAAAGGAGGTTTAAAAGCCTTTTTGTAGGCGGCGGAACTCCGACCATATATGACGAAAAATCCCTTGCCCGACTCATCAAAAACTGTTTGCGCCTCTTCAAATTTGAGAGTGAACCGGAAATCACGGTTGAGACAAATCCAAACACAGTCACACTTGATAAACTTATCACACTGGCGGCAGCCGGCGTCAACCGGTTGAGCATCGGCATCCAGTCCTTTTCAGACCGACTGCTTAAACTCCTGGGCAGATCCCATTCCGCGGCTGACGGATTGAACAGCGTAAAATCAGCCCGAACCGCCGGATTCACAAATATAAACCTTGATCTGATGTACGGACTTCCCTACCAGACGATCGCAGATTGGGAAGAGACCCTTGGAACAGCCGTCACCCTCTCTCCTGAACATCTCTCTATATATGAACTCACCGTTGAGGAGGGAACCCGGTTTGCGGAACGGGCAGATAAAGGGGAACTCGTACTCCCGCACGAGGATACGGTTATAGAAATGGAGGCAGTAACCCGAAACATCACCCAAAAAGCAGGATATCAACGCTATGAGATATCAAATTTTGCCAAGTCGGACCGTAAATGCGCCCACAACATCAATTACTGGGAAAATCGCAATTACGTGGGACTGGGCGCAGCCGCCTTTTCCTGCTTTTCCGGAGTACGCGTGCAAAACATCACGGATCCCGCCGAATTTGCCCGGCTGACCCAAAAAGAGATGCCACCCTTTCTGAAAGCCGAATCTCTTTCAAATGAGGCCCGTTTCAGAGAAACAGTGATCATGGGACTCCGGATGCTGTCAGGCGTTTCGATCACAATGGCTAAGCAGCGGTTCAATCTGACGCCCCAGACCTATTACGGAGAAACGCTTCAGAAACTGATCGAAAACGACCTGATCCAAATTTCAGGAGATCACATGCGGCTGACCGAAAAAGGGTTGCCCCTGGCCAACCAGGTTATGGCGCAGCTTGTGTAAAAATGGATAAATCCGTTTTCCGGAAATCCGGACCGGAAATCCGGAAAAACTAGCCTGTTTACAAAAAGGGAAAGCCAGAGATAGGTGGCACAACCTACTGATTTTAAAAATAAAAATTACTATCTTGGGAGAGCCTGTCATCTGGCATGAATTTTGCTCTATGATTATGAGTAGATAGATGAACGAAAAAAATTTTGAAAAAAGGTCAAAGATCATGAAAACAAAATTATCAATATTGATAATTGCAGTATGCTGTGTGGTTGTATTTGCTCCACGCGCATATTCAGCGCCTATCTTGGAGGGATTTGAATCCTCATCGGGTACCTGGATCGCTTCCGATGCCGACCGGGACGCCGAGGCAATCTTCTCGATAGATGGCGACATTCTTGAAATCGAGCTTACAAATTTAGCTGCTCTAACGAATGAAAATGCTGAGTTGTTGGTGGGGCTTTTCTTTGGCTTTAGCGGAACCTTGACAAACCCCTCCGTAGTTCTGCTGAATAATTCGGTTGTTTGCACGTACGACAAGCAGGCGCAGACTACTACAGTATCGACACCGAGCACACTGAACGGCGAATTCGGGTATCTGACCGGCATCAATGGTATCAATGGCGGACGTGGTGATTACGGCATCTCCAGTTCCGGGCTCGACCCCAACACCCCAGATCCTTATGGCTGGGATGGATTTGGATCCGTAATAAACAGCAATGAAAATCTAATGGGCAATGACGTGCCGAACGGTCGCGACTTCGGGATTAGCGGACCAAATGGCTGGGCAGGGAGTAATAGTCTTGCCTACATACAGAATTTGGTGCTCATCGAGTGGGATGGCGCTACAGGCCTTTCTGTTGACGACATTGACCAAGTCCATTTTCTCTATGGCACTGACTATGATAACGTCCCCATCCCGGAACCAACCACAATGTTCCTCTTTGGCACAGGCCTTATCGGACTGGCAGCCTTAAGGAGAAAAAACAAAAAATAAACTAATCTTGCAAATCCAAAGGAACAAAAATCACTCTGTTCCGCTATACCTCTAACCTTACAACCATATCTATTTGACCCCCACCTGGGGACGGGTCTGCACGACATAGAAGCTGCCGTTTGAATAGACGCCCTCAATGTCTTGGGGACCGCCCATAATCTCTTCGATCTCCATGCCCAGCCTTGTTATTTTGTCAAGGAACCCCCCGCTGAAATCGTGATCCCACAGAAGCGGGCTGTTGGTGTAGTCGACTATTTCCTCCTTTACCGGCTCATAGAACATGCTGTCGTATATGCCTGCGCCCGCATAATCCATCAGGTCCTCACCATTGGAATCCGAACGGATAATCAGCCCTTTGGCTCTTAACGCAACACCTTTGCTGGGATAGGTTGTGATCTCAGGAGATGGTTTCTTTCCCTTCTTGGCACATGTGAAACTAAACGCGCGGCCCGGGTAGTTTCCGCTGCAGAGTATGTCGCCCAATCCTACCACCACTTCGGCGTATAGCTCATCCCGGTTGCCTGTGAAGGGATTGGCCGTGTGGATCACAAATGCATATTCAGCATCAACCACCTCCTGGATCAATACCGCCATCCGTATGGCGCTGTGCTCTATATGCCATTTTTCACGGCTCCAGTATGCCCTTTCATTCCATTTGGATGCCCAGACGCTCTTTATGCACTCCCATAAACGGTTCCAGTCCTTGGGCCACTCCATTTTCTCCGACTTCACAATATCTTGAAGTGCGCTTCTTAATCTATCCGGGCTGTTTAGAGCCATTACAGCGCCCTTCAGTTTTAACAGAATCTTTGCCGGTTTTTCCACAATCTGGTTGGAGAGAGAATCGTACTGCTTCCTGATCTCTCTATTGCTGGTGTGGTCCAATACTTTCTCGCAGGTACAGAATGGAATTGCAATGGAACGGGGTATGTTAATCCAGTCCGGCAGCCGGGACTTAAGATCGAGCAGATGGTTGGATTTGCCGCCCACGGTCTTTACGTTAAAATCAGATAAGGGAACAGCATATTTCGTAAACTTGACGCGTCGGAACCTGAGCGGGGTGGGGGCGGTCTCCTTTACGGATCTCTTTTTTGCGCCCTTTTTATCCCGGACCTCTTCAAAGGTTACATCTCCGGAACCATCTACACTGAAATTTAATGTACGCCCCTTAAAGGATTTCAGTTCATCAATAGTCTCCGTGCTGAAACAGGTTGCGAACAGGATCCCGACATTTCTTGCCCGCACCGAGACATGGGAGAGGATATCCACACCTGCCGGCGTGATAACACCGACTACACCGGCAGGGATCTCCTCTTCACCTGAAACGGTATCCGTGATTATCAGGGCCGGTGGGTCGAACTTTTTGTCCTGAATAGCGGCAAGGGTCTCGATTTCCACCCGGCCTGCGGTCTCGCTGCTGCTGATCACCTGCCAATCCCCGAGCTCGGCGTCTTTTCTAAGAATCGGATCCATCCGGCGAAGGAGCCCGGACAAGAGAAAGGCCAGGCTACCGCGGACAATCTCCTGAGTAAAGAGGCTGACGGCCCATGAATCAGCGTTGAATGCTTTTCCCAGGTGTTCGGCCTTTGACTGCATAAGTCGGTCGCATCCGTCAATAAAGGTCCCCAGATTATAGGTCATTCTTTCAATGACTGATATTGCCTGAAGCGACCACTCACGTTTACGGCCGGAAATCATCTTCAGCCGTTTCCAGTGGCTTGCGCATCTTCTAAGTTCAGCACGGTAGTGGGAAAAACTCAAATTTTCGGCAATCATGCCGATCAGTTCCGTGAGTTGGTCCCTGTCCATCTTTTCGTGAAACTTCTGCTCCACCACGACCCGCAGAAATTCTTCCAGCCCCAGGTCAAGGTACATTATGTCACGGATGCAATGCTCATCAAAAAATTCCCCCAGGAGTCCGGTTATTCTCGTGCGCGCCTCGGTGATGCGACTCACCCTGTCGACCAGTAAAATCCCGTGATCATCCCTGGAATGATAAATAAACGCGATTTGCCCCTTCACCTGTTCATCCAGGCAGTGGTTGCATGATTCTATGGCGCTTGAAAGATCAGAGGCGGAATGGATCGATTTTAAGAGTCTGAGATAGTTTTCAAGATCATGGGCAAGCCCGTCCTTGATATGAGGGTTAAAATCAGGATCAGTGACGATCGGACGTTCGAAACTTACTAGCCGTTCTCTTGAAACGCCGCCGTTTTCAAGGATTTTGTAAAACAGGCCAACATCGCCGTTGCTGTACAGAAATCCGAGATAGGCCTCGCAGATAACAATATCATCGGGTGTGGCGTTGTTGTGGATTTTCTGGTGCCATTCCTCCATGAAATGGCCTGTAACCTCCTTAATATGATGGCGGTGCATGATCTTAAGGATGTCGTCGCGGATCCTCTGTCCTTTGTCGCCTTCCCCGCCTCTCCCGACTGTGGAGATAATCCGGCGCACCATGTCCCGGGCGCCGGACGTGTCCGCGTCTCTATAAATAGAGGCGAGTTTTATTGTCAACCGCTTCTGGGCATGGCTCAATTCCCGCGGTTGTGTGTTGTAGTTCCGCTGCCAGTCAAGCTGTCTCATGGCGGAAAAACGGAGCCAGACAAAGAGAAGCGCAAGAAGGTTCACATCGCGAGGTCCCCTGTCCAGAAGATCGTGACAGAGGTTGAACCGATGCATCAGGGTCCATGAATTTTTTCCTGTCTCAACATTGATTATCTCTTCCGTGATCTCGGACAGTTCAGGAGTTTCAAAAGGGGTGTCCGCGCGTAAAGGCGGATTTACCGGTATAAAAAAATTTCCTTTTCCAAGATTGATCCATTCTCCGGTGTCAGGCCTATGGAGCACAAAGGATATTCCAAGAGGCGCGTCCTGCTCCTTAAATTCCAACAAGAGCCTGTTTAGACCGTGATCAGACGCAAATAACGTATGAACAGCCTTTTTGTCAACAATTTTGCTTCCTAAAGGCCTGTGTGATTTTAAGGGCAGAAGCCATTCAAATCTGCTCTTTATACCGATGCCCCAATGGAGGATAAGCCTGCCCGGGATGTCTGCAACCAGGTATAGCCGGAACAGGTCATCCTCTTTGACAACCGCGGCGGCAAATTCACCCTGGCTTTCAAGGTCATAGCCCTGTCTAAAGGCCGGCTCTTTTCCTTTGAGTTGACCATCAAGTGCCCGGCTGGGCGAGAAAATAGATTCGCCGGGCGCCGGGATCCTGATATAAAAGTTTTTGCCGTTGTTGTTGTCCCAGCGGTCCTGTTTTGGGAAAAAGAGGACAAAGACAATGTGGGAAAAAGATATGTCCCGGTCCACGGAAATGGAAATCCGTTGTGTCAAGTCGCGTTTTGTGAACGGCGTACGCACCGCATCCGGCCCGCAGGGAGTCGACCCTTCAGGCAGGATGGAATCCGGAGGAATTTGCCAGGATTGATTGAGACCGGAACAAAGACCCCAGTGGAGCAGACACTTATCGTCCGTATCAATGGTAAGATGGACAACAAAACAACCGTTGGTAAGCTCTTTATCGATAATAAGTTTCAGCTTGCCGATTACCAGTTCTTCGGTGATGGTTTTCATAAATTCACAAATGATGTACCAAACCCAAAACTTCAGTCAATAACAATTGATCCCATATTGGCCTCATTGTCGCTTCCGGAAGCAACATTGGCCGACTCCTCGATCTCGGCATCGTTGACAACAACACCATTAACCTCTGAGCCAGTGATTACTATCGAACCCATGTTTGCAGTGTTATCCGAGCCAACGGCTATATTGACCGAGTCCTTTATTCTTGATTTATTGATGATAACCGAGTCCGGCCCAATTATTGAACCAGGTCCGCCGTCGGATACATCCAGCCCGAGCCCGTCCTGGATGAAGGAAATTTCCGGAACACTGAACAACCTGGCCTGCGCCGGAGATTGATCAATACCATCAACCGTTGTTCCCATACCGGGAACCGTAAGTGCTACCGACCCGCTCTCATTATAAACATCTATTCCCTTTCCGCTTTCAAGAACAACAGCCAGAGCACCGCCCTCCACCTTGCCGGCATATGCCGACCCCCTGATGCCGATGGTGGCTGCCGGTGTGTGCGCAACGAACTTTTTGGGGCACGATTTCGTAATCGCGCCACCCATTATCCTGAAAATACCTTCCGTAATCGTCACATTGAACCTGCCCTTTTTGTCGGCTTCCGACCACTTGTAGTCGGCAATCCTGATTGTGCTCTTCTGCCCGAGAGTGACAACCGTATTGTCGTCCAGGATAATCTGGACACGGCTGCGTTCATCCGTGTTAATCATGTCGTCCTGAAAGACAGGATCCTCCACTACAACAGTCCGGGTCACGCCGGCCCCGTTTATTGCGATCACGTGCCCCCTGACCGCGGACACATATCCTATTCCCGCTTCCTCGTCAGCCCATCCGGATTGACAGAGCATGAGGAAAATCAGAACAACTATGACTTTTTTCAAAAAATATTTCACAATGGCTCTCCCTGGGTGATATCATCAGTTAAAAAAGGACCTACAAAAAAGGGTAAAATAAAAATGTGAATCTGTCTATTCTTTATTACGTCTCTAAAGGTGTTCTCATGAAGCCGGCTGTTGTCTTCCCTCTCATCACTCTCATCTTCTACTGCCTGGTGCCGAGCCTTCAGGCCCGGGCGGATGACATGTTTACAAAAGCCCGCCGGGGAATGATTCAGGCCATTGAAAAGGATGTAAGGCAGACCAGCAGATACCTGGACAGAAAATCCCTTGACCCGGCTGTGATGTCGGCCATGGTCCATGTGCCGAGGCATGAATTCGTGCCTGCAAGCTACCGTGGGTCTGCTTATGAGAACCGGCCATTACCCATTGGCCACGGCCAGACAATTTCCCAGCCATATATCGTCGCTATAATGAGCGACCTGTTAAATATTAAAAAAGAGGATCAGGTGCTGGAGATCGGCACCGGGTCTGGCTACCAGGCGGCGATCCTTGGAGAACTGGCCAAAAAGGTATTCACGATCGAAATCGTAAAACCACTTGCCGAACAGGCCGCGAAACGGCTGAAGAGGCTCGGATACGACAATGTGGAGGTCAGGCAGGGCGACGGTTATTACGGATGGGAAGAGCACGCCCCCTTTGATGCCGTAATCGTGACAGCCGCGGCAAGCCACATCCCGCCTCCGCTCATCCGTCAGCTGAAACCGGGCGGCCGCATGATGATTCCGGTCGGCACCCGGTTTATGGTACAACAACTTGTGCTGGTCGAAAAGAATAACAGGGGCAAAGTCACCACAAGGCAGCTGCTTCCCGTCATGTTCGTCCCGTTAACAGGAGGCCATTAATTTTAGGAATCAGGGGTCGGGTGTCAGGGGTCAGCAAAAACAAAAAATCAATATGTTACCCCGATCCCTGATCCCTAATAACATCTGCAAAATCTTCTTTATGACAACGACAAGACCCTCCGAACAGGCGAATCCGCCCCAATATTCAATTGCCATTCTTTCCGCGGCCGCGCTGGCTTACGAAATCCTTCTGATCCGTCTATTTTCAATCATCCAGTGGCACCACTTCGCATACATGATCATCAGTCTGGCCCTTCTGGGCTACGGGGCCAGTGGAACCTTTATCGCCCTTGCCCGGCATTGGCTGCTTACCCGTTTTTCAGCGGCCTATATCTCTAATGTCGTACTCTTTGGTCTATCCTCGGTGGCGTGCTTTTTAGCAGCTCAGCAGGTGGAGTTCAATCCCGAAGAAATCCTCTGGGATTTCAAACAGCCGATTTCTCTTCTCGTAATATATCTTCTGCTGGCCTTGCCCTTTTTCTTTGCCTCCAACTGTATTGCGCTTACGCTCGCCCGCTTCCGCGAAAACATATCCCGGATCTATTCCTTTGATCTATGCGGCGCGGGTCTCGGCAGTCTCGGCATCATGCTGCTGCTCTCTATCAGATTTCCCATGGATTCCCTGCTGCTCCTGGGATCAGCGGGTTTGATTGCCGCGGCCGTGGCATGGTGGGAAATGGATCTTCGGCCAAGAAAATGGATACTGGCATTTGTTGCGGCAGCGCTTATTCTCCCTCTCCTGCCGGGCAGCATGAAGAGACTGGTCATCTCTCCTTACAAAGATCAGAGCCAGGCGCTTCGTATACCAGGCGCCGAGATTATCGCTTCGCGTTCAGGACCGCTCGGTCTTGTTAACGTCATGGAAAACCGGGTAATCCCGTGGCGCCATGCACCGGGACTGAGCCTCAATGCGGACAAGGAACCGCCGCCACAGCTCAGAATATTCTCAAACGGGAACAGCATGACCGCGATCACCCGTTACAATGGAGATAATGAACAAATTTCATATCTCGATCAGCTCACCTCGGCCCTGCCCTATCACATACGCCGGCCTGATAATGTCCTGATCATGGGCGCGGGCGGCGGCTCCGGGATCCTGCAAGCCCTCTATCACAACGTAAAACATGTTACGGCCGTGGAACTCAATCCGCAAATCATCAAACTGGTTCGCCATGATTTCGGACCGTTTGCCGGCAAAATATTCAGCAATCCGAATGTGTATGTACATGTCGGGGAGGCCCGAGGCTTTGTCACCGGAAGCAGCGAACTTTTCGACCTGATCCAGGTGCCTGTCCTCGATTCCTTCGGCCCCTCTTCTGCCGGACTCTATGCCTTGAACGAGAGCTATCTATACACGGTTGAGGCCATACAAGAATACCTGAAGCATCTGAAACATGGAGGATATCTTGCCATCAGCCGCTGGGTCAAGCTTCCGCCGCGCGACACTCTAAAACTGGTTGCAACCGCTGCCACGGCGCTTGAACGGGAAAACATTTCCAATCCCGGGCAAAGACTGGCGCTGATCCGGGGGTGGCAGACCAGCACGCTTCTCATCAAAAACGGCATATACTCGACCGGGGATATTGCAAAATTGCAACAATTCTGCCGCAACCGCTCCTTTGATGTGGCCTATTATGACAATATGGCAATCAACGAGGCAAACCGTTACAACATCCTTGACAGGCCTCACTTCTTTCTGTCCACACAGGCGCTGCTTGGGGAAAAAAGGGATGAATTCCTGAATCAGTATAAATTCAATATCCGGCCTGCCACGGATGACCAGCCCTTTTTCTTTAATTTCATGAAGTGGGGGACATTGCCGGAGATCCTTGACAGCCGCGGCAGAGGGGGTATGCCTCTGATCGAATGGGGCTATCTGGTGCTTATCGCCACCCTGATCCAGGCCCTGGCGGTGAGCCTGGTGTTCATTCTCCTGCCGCTCAGGTCCCTCTGCAAAAATACCTTTAATAAGCAGTATGTTGGCACTATCAGCCGGTTCCGTGTGTTTGCCTTCTTCTTCTGCGTGGGCCTGGCCTTTCTTTTTCTTGAAATCGCATTTATCCAAAAATTCATTCTCTTTCTGCATCATCCGCTCTACGCGGCTGTAGTCGTGCTGACCTCATTCCTGTTTTTCGCAGGCCTGGGAAGCGGATACTCAAAACGGTTTGCGAAAAAAAGGGGGGCCGGCCTGGCAGTAGTGTATGCAGCCGTTGCCATAGTGATCCTGGGTTTCTCATATCTGATCATACTCGAACCACTTTTCTCCGCCTTGATCACACTGCCGGACTGGGCCAGGATTCTCATCTCAATCATGCTTGTCGCGCCGCTCTCCTTTTGTATGGGAATACCGTTTCCATTAGCACTGACACAGATAGGGGAAAAAGCCCCGGAACTGCTCCCCTGGGCCTGGGGCGTGAACGGCTGCGCATCAGTGATTTCCGCCGTGCTTTCCGCCGTGCTTTCCGTCCATTTCGGATTTTCAGCCGTCATAGTTGCCGCCCTCCTCTTGTACTGCATGGCGGCAATTTGCTGGCCATAAAAACGTAAGCGTTCACCTTAAAGCTCTGAAAGAGCGTTATTCGACAACCCGGGGTCAGCGCGTAGCGCGCAGCCCCGGGTAGTGAAAGCACCACAAGCGATAAGTTTTATACCGCCCCTTCAGGGCTTGACAAGAGGCGGTCTTCTTTACCCAGCGATCCGCTTCCCTGCACCCTGGGCTGTCGAATATCGCCCTTTCAGGGCTTGACAAAATCTTCTTTACTTCAACCTTCCATTTTTAACCTATCCACCTGAGCAGTTACAACAACTTTTTTATTCAACAATTTGTCTTCCGTCATATAAGTGTGATACGCTCTAACATAATCCAAAAAACCTAAGGAGAAAGCCATGAATGTCGGAGAGATCTGCAACCGCGAAGTTGTTATTGTTCAGAGCAGCGATTCCATTCTCGACGCAGCCAAACTGATGCGAGAACACCATGCAGGTGATGTCGTGGTGGTTGAAGATCGGGACGGCCAACGGTTCCCGGTCGGAATATTGACCGACCGGGACATCGTGATCGAGATTCTCGCAAAAGATCTAAACCCTGACGCAATCAGCATCGGCGATGCCATGAGTTTCGAATTGCTTACCGTCATGGAAGAAGACGCCGTCATGGAGACGGTCAAACGGATGCGTGAAAAAGGGGTCCGCCGCATTCCGGTTGTAAACCAGGATGGAAGTCTGGAAGGAATTCTAAGAGTTGATGACCTGATAGATCTGCTCGCTGAACAGGTGAATGACATTGTCGGACTGATCACCTATGAACAGTGGCGTGAACGCGAGAAGATCGAATAAAAAAGGATCCGGAAACGAACGGCCTGATCCTTTTTTCAAGTTTCCCTGTAAAAGTCTACGACATTTGATTTTATTAATGTCATTGGTTCCGGGTTCAAAGGTTTATTTGATCGGAATTTTTCCTTATTCAACTCTAAACCCTGAACGTGGAACCTTGAACCGCAATCGACTCATCCATCAAGCACCTCCCTCACCTTTCTCAGGAGGTCATTGGGTGAAACCGGTTTTTGTATAAGATTTATCCCTTGTTCAAGAACCCCTTTCCTGTCTATAATATCCGTGGTATAGCCACTCAAAAAAATGGCCTTGATTTCAGGCCTTATTTTTTTTATCTCCTCATATGCGGCCTTCCCGTCTTTTTTCGGCATTATGACATCCAGGATAACAAGCTCTATTTTGTCGATATTTCCCTTGAATCTTACAACCGCGTCCTCTCCATCGACCGCATCTATCACCGTATAACCGGACCGCTCAAGCACAATTCTTGTGAGTTCCCTGACCGCTTCATCGTCTTCCGCCAGAAGTATTGTCTCGGTACCGCCTCTTACAGGAAGAAGAGGCTCTGTTTTTGCTTCTTGAATTGCTGATTTGACTTTGGGAAGATATATTCTGAATATTGTGCCCTTTCCGGGTTCGCTGTAAACATTGACATAACCATTGTGCTGTCTGACTATCCCGTATATCATTGAGAGTCCGAGTCCTGTCCCTTTCCCTACCTCTTTGGTTGTATAAAATGGCTCAAATATCCTTTTTTTCGTATTTTCATCCATACCCAGACCTGTATCAGCTACGGAAAAAACAGCATATGCCCCGGGTTGAACTTCATAACCATGTGCCCTTATAAACTTATTATCCAGTTCCATAAGCTCCGTCCTTATGGACAACATCCCGCCTTCCGGCATGGCATCCCTTGCGTTAGTGGCAAGGTTCATCAGGATCTGCTCTATCTGGCCGCTGTCTGCCAATACAGTCACATCTTCATCCGTAAGGCTCATCTTAAGCTCAACATCCTCACCAATAAGTCTCAGTAAAAGTTTCCCTACCCTTTCTATAACCTCATTCAAATTTTCCGGCCTTGGGTTGATTATCTGTTGTCTGCTAAAGGCGAGGAGATGCTGTGTCAAGTGAGCGGCCTTCCCGGCTGCCGCAAGTATTTGATCTACTTCAGCTCTGTGCAGATCATCTTCACGCATCTCCATCTGCAGAATACTGCCATAGCCTATTATGGCGGTGAGGATATTGTTAAAATCATGGGCAACGCCTCCTGCAAGCCGGCCTACGGCTTCCATCTTCTGCGCATGGCGTAACTGGTCTTCAAGCTTTCTCTTTTCCGTAATATCATTTATGACCTCAATGGCTGAAACAACATCACCTGAAGCATCCTTCATGGGATAAGATTTTATCTCCGCATAAACAAAGTTACCCTCTTTGTCCCGATGGGTATGGGTAACGGAGCAAGGCTCCCCTGTCCCAAAGGTACATTTTACCGGGCACTCCATACCGGTCTCGCAGCAGGGCCTATCCGCCCAATGACTGATCTCATGGCAGCGTTTCCCTATGATATCTTCAACAGGCATATCAATCTGGCCAGCATAGGCCCTGTTAGCGGTAACAATCCTGTATTCTCGGTCCACGACACATAACCCTTCACCAACACTTTCAAGGATGCTCTTTATAAATTCTTCCGCCCGCCTACGCTCTGTTTCCGCTTTCTGTTTCGAAAGAGCCTTGCTGATAATGGCAAGCAGGTAATCCATGTCAAGAGGTTTGATCACATAGCTGAAGGCGGCATCGTGCATTGCCTGAACCGCCGTATCGACCGAGGCATAGCCTGTGATGATAACCGCCTCGGTATCCGGAGATATATCCTTGATCTCTTCCAGGACTTTCATCCCCGGCATGTCGGGAAGTTTCAAATCTATCAGGGCCAGATTAAAGTACTCCGCCTTAACGATCTCAACCGCTTCCTTGCCGCTGCCCACAAAAGAGGGGATATACCCTTTTTCCTTCAGGATAAAAGTCAGGGTCTGACAGGTCCCCGGGTCATCATCAATAATCAGAATAGTAGGTGACTCTTTGTTTTGATTATCTATCATGTTGTCCATGCCTCATCAGCATTTAAAAAAAATCGAACTGTAAAATTCGTAATTCGTAATTGTCTAATCCGTCAATCTCTAAATCTCACCGTAAATCTGCTTCCCTTGCCATCCTCGCTCTCCACCAGAATAGTCGCCCCGTTTGCCTTGGCAAGACTTTTTGAAATAGAGAGCCCCAGACCTATCCCTTTTGCTTTGGTGGTAAAGAGGGGTTCGAATATCTTTTCCATATTCTCCCTGGAAATGCCGCAACCCTTGTCAACAAAGATCACCTCAATCACCCCTTCCTCCATTCTTGAGGATATGTCCAGGGTTCCCCCTTCTACCATTGCATGCACGCCATTTTCGATCAGATTGAGGAATATCTGGCCTACCTGGATCGCATCAATGGACACAGGGGAAAGCCCCTCCACAAGGTCCGAGGTTACCGTAATATTCTCCGGAATCGAGGTCTCTGACAAGGTTTCCGTAACCAGTTGATTGATATCCGTGTCCTGACGCATGGGGGGGGTGATCCGTGCAAAATCCAGAAGATCCGTGATGATCTTATTGGCAATATCTATCTCCCTGTTCATTATTGCTATGTTATCTTTGACCGCCTCATCCCGGATGGTCTCTATCTTCATGTTGAGGAAGTAACAGGCATTTTTTATCACCCCCAGAGGATGACGAAGCTCGTGGGCAACACCACTTGACAACTGCCCGAGGACTGCAAATTTTTCCTTCCGGATCAGTGCCTCGTGCGCCTCTTTGAGTTCTTGTGTCCTCTTCTCGACCTTTTGCTCCAAATTATTTCGAGCCTCTTCCAAATCAGCCGCGTATTTCGTCAGGTGCTCTTCGCTTTCACGCAACGCCTCTGCCCCATTTGCAATCTGTTTCAGATATTTGGCCTCTGTTTCAAGCTCGACTTTCTTTTTCCGGATTCTGAAAAAAGCGGCTCCTCCAGCCATAAACAGCGCCATGACAATGGCTGCGAGTCCGAATATATTTCTTGCGTGTCTGTTAATAGGTCCTGCAATTTCAGAACAACTCATTACAGCGCCGACTGACCACACCTTGTCGCCGATACGGACAGGGGCATAGGCTGTAAGCTTTTTTATTAGTCTGAATTCTTCTTCTGTCCACCATGCAGAATGATATGTCCCAATACCTTCATCGCCTTTGGTCATTTTTTCCACAATACCTTCTAATTCCGACCAGTCATATTCAGAAAACTCCTCTTTTTCCGGAACCATGATATGCTTGCCGACGTATTCGGCCTTAGGATGACTCAACATTGTTCCATTGCTGTCCAACA
>DAOVYS010000247.1 GCA_030635485.1 Pseudomonadota bacterium
CTGCTTCGGGAAAGCCGCCGTTTTGGTTCTGAAAGTGGAATCAGCATATTAGCCCAGGCAGTGAATCGCGGTGATGAAGACCTGGCAATAGAGGCGCTTCGCAGTGAACGGTCTGTTCGTTGGTGTGAGTTTCCTTTGATAGGCGAATTGAAAGAGGCTGTAAAGGCCTGGGTCTTGAAGGGTTACGGGAACTACATACGGGCTGTTGTGCCTGAAGAGGTGATCTTCGCGTTTGAACGGTTCCGTATTATGTGTGTTCACAGGCATGGTCCGTTCGGGGTTGTGGCGTTAAACCGCATGGTCGAGGAAATTTTATCAGACAGCAACCTGATTCCGCGGAATCAGCTCTGGTATCCCTTTCGTCCGGTAATGGTGACCAGAAATGATTATGTATTAAAACTCTTTAACGGCGATGTGGGCATTACACTGCCGGACCCGGATAGAGACGGTGAGCTGCGGGTCTTTTTCATTTCTCCCGACGGTATAAGAAGAAGTTTTTCTCCTGGGCGTCTGCCTGAACATGAGACGGTATTTGCCATGACCGTTCACAAGAGTCAGGGCTCGGAATTTGATAAGATCCTCTTTGTGTTTCCTCTGAAGCCGTCGCAGATAGTGACACGGGAACTGATCTACACCGGGATTACCAGGGCCAGGAATGAAGTTTTGCTGTGGGCGGAAGAGCAGGCCTTCAGGTATGCTGTAAAAAACCGTATCCAAGGAAATTCCGGCCTGCGGGATCTGCTCTGGTGATTTTTTGGTCCGGCCCAATACTTTTTACGACGAACAATATGGTTCATTTTACCTCTGGATCGCCTTTCCACACAGCTATTTTGTCTTGACAACCTGTTGTCTTTCTGTGCATAATGATCAATGCAGGAAAAATCCCTTTGTGGTGATTATGAGACGAAGGGGACTGTCCCCGGCTGAACACGTACCGATAAACAGGACACTAAATAATGGAACAAAACGACATATTCGAACCCGGAGAATATCGTCTGCTGGTAGTGGACGATGACTTAGTTATCCGGGAAATGCTTCAGATTTTTCTTGAGGCCGAAGGATATAGCATAGACACGGCGGAAAACGGCTTTGAGGCCTTTGATGTAATTAACCGGTCCCTGCCTGATCTCATACTGCTCGATATCATGATGCCCGGGTTGAACGGGTTGGATATGTGCCGGATGTTGAAGGCGGATGACTTTACCCGTGATGTTCCGGTAATCTTTGTAACAGCCCTGGATGATAAAGAGGATGAGGGTAAGGGGCTGGAAGCGGGAGGGGTCGATTATATAAGCAAACCCATATCCAAACCTATCCTGAAAGCAAGGATAAGAACTCATCTGGAACTGAAGCGGCGGCACCACGAAAACCTTGAGGATTTTGCGGAAAAACGATCACGTGAGTTGATTGAGAAGACCAATGAATTGGCTGCAAAGGAAATGATTATGCGGAATCTTTTTGAGGCCATGGGCGAGATGCTCGCAACGCGTGATCATTACACCTTTGAACATGTATTGCGCGTGGCCGCAATCTCTGTGCGGATCGGAAAAGAGATGGGATTTCCCGAAGATGAACTTACGGCCGTGGAACTCGGCTGTCTGGTGCATGACATCGGCAAGGTGGCCATTCCCGACGACGTACTCTTAAAACCGGGCCGTTTTGACCCGCAGGACCGGCGAATTATGGAATATCACCCTCTTATGGGGGCCAAGCTGTTTGCAAAGCACATCTATGATGTCAGAATCAAAGAGATCATCCTGTACCATCATGAGCGGCTGGATGGAAGCGGTTATCCTTCCGGTCTGAAAGGGGATGAGATCGGGATGCATGTCAGGATAGTAGCTGTGGCGGATGTATTTGAGGCCCTTGTGGCCAGAAGGCCGTACAAGCGTCCGATGACACGGGAAAAGGCCCTGTCGATATTGCACGCGGATGCGGAACGCGGGAGTATGGATCCGGACGCTGTGGATGCACTGGAGAGAGTGACCGAATCGTGGGATCCTCTGGAGATTACCAGTGAGTTTGTGGGCGATTATGTAAACGATCTGGAGATGTTCAGGAGGATGTCGTACTTTCGCGAACCATTGAGCGATTTTTATAATTATCGGTTCATGCTCTTTCTTGATGAACTCAATCTGTTAAGAAAACATAAGAAACCTTATCATATAATTCTGACCGATTTTTTGCATATGAGGCGGTTTAACGGAGAGGTCGGTTATGCAAGGGCGGATCAGATCCTTCTTGAGGTTGGTGAAAAATTGCAGGGAATTATTAAGGAATTCAATATCAGCAGTGGTTCCGTTGATGACAATATGGCCATGCTTTTTCGCAAGGGTGCGGATTACCTTATATATTCAGAATTTGAGGGAGAACGGCTGGATAACTTCATAAAGCAGCTCAAGCATAAGCTAAATTACGCCATGAAAGAAAATGGGCTTGATATAAGGTTTGTGACAAGGTGGTTTGACAAGAATAAGTCGGCTGAAGACGCCCTTAATGAGATTTTTATGGGTGAGATAAAGCCTGGTGGTGGATAAAGAGAAAATTTTTAGAAAAACGTAATTGTTCGGCGATTAGCGGTTAGCAGTTGAGGTTGGCAGTCAGCAGTCAGCTGAGTGCTGAATATTTTTAACACAATAACCGTTCAAGCGCCTTGATACTGCCCCAGAATGCCTCTTCGTCGTGCGGTTCCAGTGTGATGATCGGACTTATCCCCTTCTGATTCAGATAGTCGAACAGACCGGTGAAGTCGAATACGCCTTCCCCTATTGCCAGATGGCTGTCGCGGTCACCATGATTGTCATGCAGGTGAAGTTGTCCGAGCCATGGTTCGAGCGCGGGCAGCCAGTCCTGCCAGTTATTGCGGGCAAAGGCGAGCGTATGACCCACATCCAGGCAGAATCGGACATGATGGGAGTTGAGTCCTTGGAATATGAGCCTGAATGGCTCAGGGCCGGTTTCGTATGTGTTTTCCAGCATGAGCAGGGTTCCCTGTTTTTCAGCAATAGCCGACAGACCGGACCATGTTTCAACAGAAGTTTTCAGCCATTCTTCCTGTCTCTCTTCATGTTTGTTATCCTCGTAGTTGAGGTGGCACACTATGGAAACAGGTTGAAACAGAGATATGAGTTCAAATGCTTTTTTAAGTTTTTCTCTGGTGACACGAAGGATATTTCGATCCAGAGCTCCTGGAATAAGATCAAAGAATGGGGCGTGTATGGTACATGGCAGTTCGGCACGCTTCAATTCATCGGCAATCTCTTTAAAGTCCGAATAACTCCAGTTGTAGAGCAGATCGCCGTCAAGGCCGATTTCCGGCCTGATCCTGTTTTCAATGAAGAGTTCCAGAAATTCATTTCTTAAACGATCAAACGGGGCGTTGACGTAAAAGGGGGGGAGGTTGGTGGAAATGGGTGATTTTTTTTCCATGGGACGTTTGGTGAATTGCGAATGACGAATGATGAATTACGAATTAGGAATGATGGATTTTTGTTGCTCGTTCCCACGCTCCAGCGTGGGAACGTAAAAAAGGTTGAAACATTTTGCAGGGTAAACGTTTACCAGTGCTGCATCTGCACGTGATCAAGGTGCCCGACATAGGACTACTATAGTCGGGCACCTTGATCACGTGCAGATGCGGTGCTGGGGAACGTTTACCCTGCAAAATGTTTCAACCTTTTTTACGTTCCCAC
>DAOVYS010000233.1 GCA_030635485.1 Pseudomonadota bacterium
CGCAGGAATCAAATCTTCTGTTTCTTCCCTTAAAAATCAATTCGCCATCAGATGCAGTTCAACTTGAAGCCCATACGGACGACTCATATATGGAAGTCCTGCATTCCAGGGGACTTACCATGGTCGGAAGAGAAGAAACGGACAAAAAGCTCGGAAACAGCGCTTCCCTGCCTCCATCATTCAAAGATCTTGCAACATTCGCAGCTTCCGGTAAAGCAGACTATGTTGCGGCAGGGAGTCTCACGAGATACGGCAACAGGATAAGCGTGGACATTACACTTACCGATCTGCTGGATGAAAAGGCAACCACCTTCTATTTCGGCGAAGCCCAATCCGCTGAAGAATTAAAGGGCGTATTGGATAAAATCGTCGGTAAGATCCTGGCATATACAGGACGCTATTTCCTTATTGACGACATCAAGATTTCAGGTAACAAACGTATTGATTCCGGCGCCATACTTCGTCAGGTGAAGAGCAGAGCCGGTGACGGTTATGACCGGGATCAGCTAAAAAAGGATCTGAAAACCATATTTGGAATGGGATATTTCGATGACGTACAGATCCTTGTTAAAGAATCAGAAAAAGGCAAACAGATCACCTTTAAGGTTCAGGAACGGCCGGTCATAGGAAAAATTGTCATTTCCGGCAATAAAGAACTGGACCAGGAAGAGATCAGGGAGGTCGTAACCGTATCTTCAGGATCCATCATCAACAACAAACAGGTCTCAACGTCCGAGCAGAATATACTTCACCTGTATAGAGACAAAGGATTTTACAACACAACGATCAAGTCGGAGCTTGGTTATCCCACTGGTGACAGTGTTGATATCCACCTTACTATTAAGGAAGGCTCAAAAATTTACATAAAAGAAGTCAACTTTGTGGGCAACTTGCATTTCAAGACAAAGGCCTTAAAGAAAACCATCGAGACCTCGAAAAAAGGCTGGCTCTCCTGGATTACCGATTCAGGCATGCTGAAAAAAGACGCCCTTGAGCGTGATGCCGCTCGTATCGCGATCTTTTACAGGAACAACGGCTTTGTCAACGCCCAGGTCGGCAAACCTGAGGTAACCCAGAAAGAGGAATGGCTCTATATCACGTTCAACATCTCTGAAGGAGAACGCTACCGTGTCGGGACGATAGATATCTCCGGCGACCTTATTACCGACAAAAACGAGCTCATTGGTCTTGTCAAACTGAGGCGGGAAAAATATTACAGCAGCGAAATACTGCGAAAAGACATCCTCCGGCTTACGGATTATTACGCTGAAAAAGGCTATGCGTTTGCCGAGATTAATCCATCCATGCAAAGAGACGAATCAAATCACCGTGTGGACCTCTCCCTCGGGATCCTGAAAAAGGAACTTGTGCATGTAAACAGGATTCTGATAAAAGGCAATACCCGCACCCGGGATAAGGTCATTCGGAGAGAAATAGTGCTCAAGGAAGGAGAAATCTTTGATGCAACTGCTATGAGAAAAAGTCAGCAGAAACTGCAATACCTTGATTTTTTTGAAGATATAATAATATCTCCAGAGCCTGGGGTTGATGAAGGAACCATGGACATCAATATTGAGGTCAAGGAAAAACCCACAGGCTCTTTCAGCATCGGCGCAGGATACAGTTCTGTCGACAGTATGCTTTTCATGGCCGAGGTCAAACAGCACAACTTCCTCGGCAAGGGCCAGCAACTCGCTTTCCAGGTCAACCTGAGCGGCAATTCAAGCCGCTACAACATCGGCTTCACCGAGCCTCACTGGAATGACACAAAACTGCTGGCCGGCTTTGACCTCTATAGCGTGGAGCGGGATTACGACGATTACACAAAAGATTCCAATGGATTTTCTCTCCGGTTCGCCTATCCTGTCTGGAGACGTTGGGTATTGGGCGCCAAATATGGATGGGACGACACGGATCTTATGGATGTTGACAGAGAAATGGCCTCAATCGAGATCCTGGACTCCATGGATATCCATGTTACAAGCTATGTCCGAATGACTATACGGGAGGATACCAGAAACAGACGTTACGGTCCCAGTAAAGGGCATATACATTCACTGGCAGTCAAATACGCAGGAGGCATACTGGGAGGAGACAGCGCATTCACTAAATTCGAAGGCTACACAAGCTGGTTTTTCCCGACCACGGAGACCACGGTTTTTCACATCAAAGGCGGGGCCGGACACGTAACGGAAAATTCCTACGGCAAACTGCCTGTTTACGAAAAATTCTATTTAGGCGGCCTGTCCAACCTCCGCGGATTCAAATCCCGTGAGGTCAGCCCCCGCGACCCGAAAACAGGTGAAAAAATCGGCGGCAACACGATGTGGTACATGAACGTTGAATGGATTTTTCCACTCTCACAGGAAATCGGCCTTAAAGGACTGGTCTTTTTCGACTGCGGAAGTGTTTTTGGTGAATCAGACGAAGATGACTCCAACGACCTCAAGAAAAGCGTCGGCTTCGGTTTCAGATGGATTTCTCCCCTTGGCCCCCTGCGTCTGGAATGGGGTTACAACATAGATCCCGAAGATGACGAGGACCAAAGCAACTGGGATTTCAGTATCGGCGGTGAGTTTTAGTCCCCCCCTCCTCAAAACAAACCCTTAAGCCGAACAACACCCAGAAATGCACGAACTCCTTAAGGCCCTCCGTCAGGAGGGCCGATTTTCTCTCAACATAAACGGCCTCAGAGGCGGCGCTTATGCCCTCATGGCATCCAGAGCGTCTTTTGTCTCGCAACGTCCGCTCCTGTTCATAGTTCCAACAGAACGTCAGGTCTCCATTCTTGAACAGGACCTCGGACTCTTCACCACGACGCCTCTATTTACCTTCAACGGTTATGAAATCCCGCCCTACACTCCGCTCTCCCCTGACAACTCGACTGTCTCCTCACGGATCTCGACCCTTTACGAAACCCTTTACGCAAAATCCTCATTCATACTCATTGCCTCTGCCGAATCCCTGCTCCGCCGGATCCCTCCAAGAAGTCACCTGACCAATCTTGCGGAACTTATAATCAGCGGAGAGGAAACCGACCATAACAAACTGATTAACCACTTGATTGCCGCTGGTTACGAATCAATGGCCCTGGTCCGAAATGTCGGTGATTTCAGCGTCCGAGGCGGAATCATGGACATATTTCCTCCTGGTTTTGATTATCCTGTCAGACTCGATTTTTTCGGCGACACGATCGAATCAATCCGCCATTTTGACCCCATAACCCAGAGATCGGTAGAACATATTGAAGAGGCGGTTCTTCTTCCTGTAAGCGACGTGCCTATTCCCCAGGACCAGGAAAAAGCACGGAAACTTAAGGATCGGTTCAGGGCCGGCGCGGAAGAGTTCAACTGGAATCCTTTCGAGACAAAGCGCATCATAGAGCGTATTGAGACGGGCCGCCGCTTTCCAGGAATTGAATTTTTCCTCCCTCTTTTTCATAACTCCACATGCACTGCACTCGACTATCTGCCTGCAAACACGCTAATATGCGCACTCAATCCGTATGAAATCAGCAACATGGCCGACCTGACCTGGGAGAGAATCCATGCCAACTACAGGGAAGCCGTATCCGTCGACACCCCTGCCCTGCCCCCTGAATCCCTGTTCCTTTCCAGAGCGGAATTTGAGCGGAAAATAGAACGATTCCCCCTTGTCCGGTTCCACGACATCGCTTTTCAGGACATAAAAAGTGAAACCACATTTACCGTAAGCTGCAAGGACCATAAACTCATAAAACAGAATCTTGAACTTCAGAGAAAAAAGCAGGGACTATTTGCCCCTCTGGCTGAATCCATGTCAGGCTGGCTTGACCGGAGAGACCGAGTCTTTATTGCATGCCGGTCGCTTCGCCATGCAAAACATTTTGCGGAACTTCTCTCTAATCACGACCTGCCGGTCGCTCTTCACAGCCCTCCTGTCACGCTGGACGTTCAGGAGGAAGAGGGGATTCTGCTGTTCGACCACCCTCTGTCCGAAGGATTCGACCTGCCTCTTGAGAGGCTTCACATCCTGAGCGAAAGCGAACTGTTCGGAGAACAAAGACTCGGGCCTGGGAAAAAGAAAAAAAATAGGCGTAAAGGAACAGCGATCACCTTTGAAGAACTCAAGACCAATGACATTGTTGTGCATGAGGAACACGGTCTGGGTTCTTACAAGGGTCTGGTCAACCTTGTAATCAAAGGGGTTGCCAACGATTTTCTGCATATAGAATACAGGGGCGATGACAGACTTTACGTGCCTGTAGACAGAATCAACATCGTCAATAAGTACAAGGGGCTTTCCGACAGAAAACCAAAACTGGACAAA
>DAOVYS010000143.1 GCA_030635485.1 Pseudomonadota bacterium
AAATAATCTTAATGAGTTGCACGATTGAGGGTAATTCCGTTTCTGTTACTATTGACAAAGGTGTGGCTAATGGTGGAGGCATTTACGTTAGCGGGAATTTAACTCTGACAAATTCTATTATATGTGAAAATGATGCTTATGCATATACTTATGCGGGGTATGGGTCGAGTTATGCCGATAGTAGAGGTGGTGGTATTTATTTTGATGGAACATCGTTAGATGCAACAAACTGTATTATTTCAGATAATTGTGTTATTGCCACTGCCGAAAGGCCTACTAAGAAGGGAGGTGGGATATATCTTCATTCAGGAACGGCACGTTTTACAAATTGTACAGTTGCATATAATGAGAATCAAGGACTTCGCAATGAAGGTGGAACAGCAACAGCAATGAATTGTATTTTCTGGAAAAACAGCTCAACTCAAATCTCTGGAACTACAACAGTTACTTACAGCGATGTTGAAGACGGTTATCCAGGCGAAGGAAACATATCCTCAAATCCCATATTTAACGTCTGCTTACAAATATTCCCTTTTTCACCGTGCATCGATAGGGGTAATCCTGATTCCCATTACAATGATACTTGTTTACCACCCTCTCTCGAAGGTATACGAAATGACATGGGTGCTCATGGCGGGCCAGGCGCATGCGAATGGATATATTGCTATGGGGACTTTGATTGTGACGTTGATATAGATGGAAGTGATCTGTCCGTTTTTGCTGCTGATTTTGGCCAAACTGATTGTGACGATGATTGCGAAGAAGATTTTGACAATGATGGAGATGTGGACGGTTCAAACTTGGCAGTTTTCGCAGCAAATTTCGACAGAACAGATTGCTGCCCGAAGTAATGTCACAAAAAGGTTCACACCAGGAATGAGAACCAAGGACAGATGGACAGGAGGGTGAAGTTTTACGAAAAAGGTCATGGACATGCGACGTTTTTTACTGAAGACGGAATCTATTTGTGCCTGATGAAGGATAATGAGAAACCAAAGGACAAGAAAGGGATTCGCGCCAAAAGTCCTGATGCGTTTGCCGGAAAAGGCGTCGCTCCCTAACATCACGGCGCAGATACTGAAAAATCTTTCGCTGACTGTCTTTCTATTTCAACCGTACCGTCTGCAAAGGAGGATAAATGAAAAAGCAAGATTTCGTTCCAAGATTCCGCGAAGTGCTTTTAACGTCCCTTGTGTTGCTCGGCCTGTGCGTATCTCTTGTGCTGGTCACAACAGTAAACACGACATTTGCTCTAATTTCGAACCAGACGCAGAGCGAGGTCTCCGCATCCAGCACTGCTGTTCATAAACCGCATGCGGCTTCCCCTGTTGCCCAAAAGGGCATTCATGATCTTAAAGAACTGGCTTTTAAACTGCAGAAAAAAGAAAATGCGTCCGCAGACAGCCAGGCAAGTAACAAAAAGAAAGCTCAGGTTCTTGAAGCCTATGGCCGAATCCCCCTTTATTTTATCGAGAATCAAGGGCAGATGGACAAGAAGGTAAAGTTCTACGAGAAAGGTCATGGACATGCGACGTTTTTTACTGAAGACGGAATCTATCTGTGCCTGATGAAGAATAATGAGAAACCCGTGGAAAAGAAAGGGATTCGCGCAAAAAGTGATGTTGCATTTGCCGAAAAGGGCATTGCATCACAACGTCACGGCGCAGATGATGAGAAAGCTTCCGACGGTGTCTCTGCCAATGGCGAGCGCCGAGTTCCCAAACTGACGCCCACGGGCATGAAAAAGGGTGTAAGGGTCGTTGCGAAAGATCCTCAGGCCGGGAAGGTGAACTATCTCCTCGGCAATGATCCAAAAAAATGGAGAACCAATATGTCCACCTGCCGGACAGTGGTATTCGAGGAAGCGTATCCGGGTATCGATTTGAAGTTTTACGGCAACAACACACAGTTGGAATACGATATCGTTGTCAAACCTGGAGGAGACCCTTCTCGGGTGAAATTTCGTTGCAGCGGCATGGAGGGGCTTGAGATAACCGCCAAGGGAGACATGGCCATCAGTCTGGGTGACGGCGAAACCATGATTCAAAAAAGGCCCATTATCTATCAGGAGATAGACGGGGAGCGTGTTCAGATTGACGGGCGTTTCAAGATTTACTGCGATACGTTGCGGGACGCAGGCGAAATTGCGGGACGGGCAACGGCTGGCCTGGAACTGGTATACGGTTTTGAGGTGGCTTGTTTTGAAAAGAGCGAGTTGCTGATCATTGATCCGATTCTTGTTTACTCGACATATCTCGGGGGGAACGGTCGTGACGAGGGTTGCGGCATAGCGGTGGACAGCGGGGGTTGCGCCTATGTCACGGGGTATACGCATTCAAGTAATTTTCCGACCCATGACGCGTTGTATGATGATTTGTCAGGGAGCGGTGATGCGTTTGTGACAAAGATCAATTCCGACGGCACTGGTTTTGTTTACTCGACATACCTCGGAGGAAGCTCGAGTGACCGTGGGAAGGGCATAATGGTCGATGGCAGCGGATGCGCATACGTCACGGGAACGACGAATTCGACGGATTTTCCGACCCATGACGCGTTGTATGATGATTTGTCAGGGGGCGATGATGCGTTTGTGACAAAGATCAATTCCGACGGCACTGGTCTTGTCTACTCGACATATCTCGGAGGAAGGTCGAGTGACTGTGGGAAGGGCATAATGGTCGATGGTGCTGGATGCGCATACGTCATGGGAACGACGAATTCGGCGGATTTTCCTACAGAAGATGCGCTGTATGTTTATTCGGGTAGTTGTGATGTATTTGTGACAAAGCTTAATGCGGACGGCACCGCTCTTCTTTACTCAACATACCTCGGAGGAAGCGATCTTGATCTTTGCGGCGGTATAGCGGTTGACGGCGCGGGCTGCGCCTACATTACAGGGGATACATGCTCGGCGGATTTTCCTACAGAAGGTGCGCTGTATGGTTATTCGGGTGAGGACGATGCATTTGTGACAAAACTTAATGTGGACGGCACTGCTCTTGTTTACTCGACATACCTCGGAGGAAGCAGGTGGGACTGAGCCCGCGGCATAGCGGTTGACAAAGCGGGTTGTGCTTACGTTACGGGGGATACATACTCGACGGATTTTCCGACCCATGACGCGTTGTATGATGATTTGTCAGGGAGCGGTGATGCGTTTGTGACAAAGATCAATTCCGACGGCACTGGTTTTGTTTACTCGACATACCTCGGAGGAAGCGATGGCGACTATGGCGCTGGCATAGCGGTGGACGGTGCCGGCTGCGCTTACGTCATGGGGGTGACGGACTCGGTAGATTTTCCGACAGAGGATGCGTTGTATGCTCATTCGGGTTTCAGGGATGTCTTCGTGACAAAAATCACAGACAATTCCATGCCTCCCGACCACTTCTCCTTTTCCATCATCTCGACCCCCCAGACTACGGGTGTTCCCTTTCAGGTAACAATATCCGCAAGGAACTCAATCGGAGGGCTGGTACCGGATTTCAAAGGCGAAGTAGCGCTTGCGAGCAATGTTGGAAGCGTCAGCCCCACAAGCGTCCAACTTGTGAACGGGCAGAAAACGGTATCGGTGACTTTGTATAATCAGGGCACTGCCAGGTTAAGCTGCAACGGACAGGGCGTGTACGGCGAGAGCAACTACTTTACGGTATCAGGTGAAAGTGTGTGTCAGGGAGCCATCTGGGGTAATGTTGTCGACCTGCGAGATGACTCCGTATGGCAGGCGGAGATAACCCTCTATGATCTGGAAGGCAATCAGGCAGGAACAGGCGTTTTAACGGACACAGCCGGAAAATTCAGTTTCACCGGCCTTGCCTGTGATACATACGAACTCAGGGCGGAAAAGGACGAGGCTGTCAAGGAAGGAATTGAGGTTCCAGTCAGCGGCGACCTCTGTAATGTGGTGCCTGATATCACCATACCGCTGAATCCGGGAGTATTCGGCACCCCTGTCATACTGATTCCGGGAATGATGGGGTCGAGTATCGGCGAATACAGCCGCTATCCTAAACTTCCGGTGACTTTGCCTGCTCCAAATCTGCATATTTATTTGCCGGGGTGGTATACCGGTTGGAACTACTTGAAATCGTATTTCTTGACCTCGGGCTTTAACGTATTCGAGTGTCCCTGGGATTGGCGCATGAAGATTTCCGAGGTCTATGAGCATTACCTTATTCCTAAAATAAATGAGGCCCTCAGAATTTCGACGACAGGCAAGGTTCATATCGTTGCCCACAGCATGGGAGGACTTGTTGCGCGCGCATATATTCAGGGTGACGAATATGCCGATAGAAATGATGTTGACAAGCTTGTCATGGTTGGAACGCCTAATCTCGGTTCATGCAATCCATACTATATCTGGGAGGGAGGAAACCCCAAGCTTATTGATGACATCGCCGATTCTGTACTATCATCTCCCTTAAACATATACTCGAATACGATTCAAAATTTATGGGAGGAAACATATAAGAAAAAGTGGTGGTCCAACTTCAGACACAAGGCGATCCGTGATTTTGTCCACGACAAGTGCCCTTCGTTGTTGCAGTTGATGAACACCGAGAATTTTCTGACCGACGGAAGCAACGATCGGGCTGTTACAAGCCCCGGCAATGAAAATTCCGATTTAAAGGACCTAAACACCGACCCTGATATTAACCGGATGAGCCTCGACGGGGCGGACGGGACAGTACGGACAGGATTGTTTATCGGCAACAAACCGGGCGGGACCATAGAGAAGATCATAGCGCATGAGCCCAAGGCCGATGATGATCTGTATGAGGACGGACTGCCGAAATGGCCGAGAGATAAAATGCTGGTGTGGGGAAACGGAGACGGCACAGTTTTTTTTGATAGCGCGCTCTGGCCGTATAATCAAGGATGGGCATCGCTGGTTGCTTACGATTCAGAGAAAGGCCATGCCATGCTTATCAAAGACTATGTGGAAGAGATATGCGCCTTTCTCGCCGGAGATGTTCTGGCGCAATCGGCAGCGGTCAAAGGCGTGGAAGATAGTGATGCGACTCTTTCCGTGCTTTCTTTTTCTGTGACCGGGCCAGTGCGTTTTTGCCTAACCGATCCTACAGGAAATCAAGCAGGTGTGGATCCGGTCTCCGGGAACCCACTGGAAGAGGTCCCGAATTCAAGGGTCATTTTCGGGGTGGAAGGTGGTGAGGCAGGCATTGAGGGGCCTGTTGATGGAACTTACAGCCTGACTGTTTTCGGAGAAAGCGAGAGGGATTTTCATATTGACGTTGGTTACGCCGACGCTGATCACACCGAGGCCCATGACTTGTGGGGATATTATTCCGACCATCAGATATCTTTCCAGGTTACAGTGAGCGCCGCGGCGGATCCGAGGATTACGATCCTTCCGCCTGCGATGAAACCCGAAGGAGTTCAGGCCGATCCATACCCTTCCGACGCGATAACCTGTACCTCGTTGAGCTGGCTTGAGAGCACGGAAGAAGGCGTTACAAGTTACAATATTTATTCCGCCGGAGATACCGATCCATACTTTACAAAAATTGCAACACTTCCTTACAGCACAACCGGCCTGGAAACTACAGACCTTTGGGCTGGAGATGACGCTGTTCCGGTCAGGACGTATGCTGTAACCGCAGTAAAGGGAGACGGCAGCGAAAGCTTCTTTTCAGAAAGAGCGCAGAACAACGACCGCGATCATGACGGCCTGACAGATGCCGAAGAGGTGGAATACGGCTCGAATATGAATAACTCCGACACAGACTGTGACGGTTTGATCGACGGCGAAGAATTTAATTACGGCACAAATCCTCTGCTTACAGATACGGATGGAGATGGTTTTAGCGACTATAAGGAGATTCAGGCCGGATCAGATCCTCTCGATGAAAACCTGGTGCCGCCATGTCCCGGCGACTTTGATGGTGATGGCGACGTGGTCGGAAGTGACGTTGCCGTGTTTGCGGCGGACTTTGGAAGGACTGATTGCGATACTGGAGAGGAATGCAAAGGCGATTTTGATAGAGATAAAGACGTGGATGGCTCAGACCTTGCAGTGTTTGCGGCCGACTTCGGAAGGACGGATTGTCCTTAACTGGACGAAACAAGAGATAATGAATATGGAATAACAAAGTGGGTTTTATATCTTTCTGTCCTGGAAGAAGGAGACCGGCTTGATCTTGATAGAATCCAAAAAGAACTTGTCGAGCGTGAAGGAAAAACACGTGCCAATGGAGACCATCAGAGATGTGCTGATAAAGCTCTCCAGAGGTGATCTTCTTCAGTACATGGAGCTTGGCGAAGGCCTCATTGTGTACTCCAAACAGGATAAGCATGTAAAATTTACTTCCGTTCTTTGCTCTACCCTTGATCTGACACCAGGCTTTAACCTTGTCGGATTCGCCTGCCCTGAGGATGGTTATAGTGCGTATCAACTCCTGAATGATCTTGGCAGTGAGAATGTCTCCAGCATACAAAGATATTCCACAGAAAAGGGGGCTTTTGAGACAGCAGGGTTTACACAAGATGGGCAGCTTGCAGGAGTTGACTTTCCGATTGTTCCTGGTGAGAGTTATTTCATCTTTATGAAGTAGGATTTTCCGGATTTCCGGTAAGCGCTTTTTTTAATATTTGCTTTGGAGAGGAAATGAAAACAAAAGAAAACAATCTTTCTGACAAAAGAACAGACTCCAGATGGGCAATTCGGCCGCTTGTTCCTCGTGAGGTATATACGGACCACGAGGAGCATCTGGAATATCTTTACATATCCGCGTAAATCTGCGGCAAAAATAATCCGTGGCAATATAATATGACTCAACAAACAACCAAAATCCCCATCTCCTCAATCATCCTTGATGAAGATATTTATCCGAGAAAGGG
>DAOVYS010000208.1 GCA_030635485.1 Pseudomonadota bacterium
GCTACGCGCTGTCCCCGGGCTATCGAATAACGCCCTTTCAGGGCTGAGAGAAGAAAAAAAAGGCCATCCGGGAACGAATACCGTTTCACCTGCAGTTATTAAAAAATTACTATCATAACACCAACCACTCAACAAAACTCGTAACTATTCAGCGTGATGCCAAAATATAGCTAAAACCACCGAACTGTAACTATTCTGCAGCGCACCCCAAGGGCACTTCCTGCGGGGCGCTTCATAGCATAGGGAGGCAAACAGGTTGCCCAGCTATACATATCAGTATGCTGGGCGACCTGTTTGCCTTCCTATGGAGTGCTGCTGAATAGTTACAAAAACTGATCCATTTTCATGCGAATACCCTTTGCCATGAGATCACGGAATACCTTGGCCGCCTTGAGCTGGGCCTCCGAAAGGGGCTGTCGGCCGGGTCTGCGGTCCAGGTAGAGAAGCCCGACCGGTTCATTATCCACGGATATGGGCAGGAGATAAAGGAAACGGTCTTTCACAAGATTCTCGATAATCCGAGGAACCGTTCCCGGACCGGCTCTCTTAACGGCCTTGTCCTGACGTCCGATCAGGCACTGAGTTATGACATGTCCGGGATCTGAAAGAGAATGTTCAAAAGAACGAACCTCATCCTCTGATATGTCTCCGGTTCCGAAACGCCCCACGAGCGCCATGCTGTCCGGATGAATCTCCAAGGCCGTCAAAATCACCCGGTCAAATCCTATTCCTTTATGCAGACCTCCCATCAGCAGCCCGACAAACTGATCAAGATCAAATTGTCCTTTAAGAGCGTCATTGACAGCACAAATAAAATCACCAACCGACTTGGGTTGCGTTTGCCTCTCCTTTTGACCCGGCCCGATCGTGGTTTCCCGGTCACTTACGCCGTTCTGAAAGGCCTTTGCCATTTTCGGCCTTACGGAACCGGTGACCACCGTCTTTTCCAGTGCGCGGATCCTGCCGCTGATCTTGAAGTGGGCAAGTCCACGCTTATGAACCGAGGAGAGTTTTCTCATCGATTTAGCGCTCTTGTCAAGAAGCCTGATCGCCTCTTCCTTGTCCAGCCCGAATAACTCTCCGAACCGGTCCAGCAGAATATTGGTATGAGTCACATCACATACACCACCTACAAGACGATTGCTGAAACAGGCCAGATTGTACAAATACCCCTTGGAATCGTTCACCCCGATCGGCTCAGGCGGATCAGGGTCCATTGCGTTCACAATGGTCTCGGGGAAATTCCATGCCCTGGCGATTTCAACACCTACCTCGGAATAGGTCACCTTGAGTATATTCCGGGCAGACTCTTGTTCGGACAAGCCGGATGTCCGGTATTCAAGTACCTCGCGGTGAAGATCGGGCAGGTAAAGAAGCACAATGCCTTTGCCCATATGATGAAGCAGAGCGCAGATAAAGGCATCTTCAAGGGATACGTGAATTTTCTGCTCAAGGGCAATCGTTCTGGCAAACATGGCGCTTAAAAACGCCTTAGTGGAAAAAGCAAGTATATCATCCTGTTCCAGTCCGGCCTGGACAAAATCCTCTATGACCGGAAGCTCCAAAGCCCGTTCTAAAACCAGATCAAATCCCAGTTTGCCGGCTGCAACGGAAATCGTCGACACTGCCCGTTTACTCTGGTAATAGGCTGAATTGGCCTCACGCAGTATCTTTACCGCCAGTCCATAGTCTTTCATAACGACCTGGACCATGTCCTCCATGGTTGACTTAGAATCAGCAGCCAGCGCCCTTATCTCATCAATATGTTCCGACATAGCTGGAAGATCACTCAAATTGACCCGCGTAAAGATCTCTACCAGTTTGTTATCTTCTTTTCTGTTCATGTCAGTCTGTTTGAAGATCTTTTAAAAACCATCAATATTTACAGGCCATCTTGAATAATTTAGGATACCCTACATTATTCCATAACAAGCGGCAGTTCTATGATAAATCTCGCACCGGCCGGTTTGTTGTCTTTTACCCTGATGTAGCCGCCATGGTCAGCCACAATTGTGGTTGCAATGGCAAGCCCCAATCCGGTCCCTGACTTCTTTTTCGAAAAATAAGGCTCAAATAATCTCAATTTGTCTTCATCTTTTACGCCCTGACCGTTGTCGGCCACTTCCATGTAGACCATATCCCTGTTCAAATCCGCATAAACAAGGACATCGACCTTTCCATCCTTACCCACTTCCGCAACCGCATTGTCAAAAAGATTGATAAGGACTCGTTTCATCTGTTCGACATCAAAAAGGAAAACAGGCATATCATCATCAAATCTGGAACTGAAAACAATATTTTTATGCGCCTCACGATACAGGGCCACAACCTCTTCGACCATAGCGGAGAGACTGCTCATGGATTTCCGCACCGCCGGCATTCTGGCAAAGCTTGAGAATTCACTGACCAGACGTTTGAGTTCATCAACCTGATTAATAATAGTTGCCGTACACAGGTCAAAAACCTCTCCTTCCGACTCAAGGAGTTTCAGGTAGCGTTTTCGTAACCTCTGGGCCGACAGGCCGATAGGGGTCAGGGGATTCTTTATCTCATGGGCTATTCTTCTTGCCACTTCACGCCATGCGGCCATGCGCTGGGCCTTTTCAAGTTCCGTGAGGTTGTCGAATACTATGACCACACCAAGCGGACTCTGATCCTCATCTTCAAGCCTTGTGAAGTTGACCCGCAGGGAAAAGGATTCGTTTTCCACTGTCAATTGCAGATTACGCTCAATAGAGGCCTTTCCCGAACGGTCAAGTTCTGCAAAAAACTCCTCGAGAATCCTGGCATGGGCGGGCCGCATCACCGCACGATAATCCTTAAAAAGTATCTCTTCCCTGCTCACATCAAGCAGTTCTTCGGCAAAACGGTTTACAGTTGTAACGTGTCCACCTTTATCCATGGATATTACTCCGGCAGGCACATTCTGAAGAAGTATCTCCATGTAACGCCTTCGCTGTTCCAGTTCCACGTGTGTTTCTTCAAGGCGCTGTTTGCCTGTTAACAGATCCTTTATCATCCGGTTGAACGCATCAACCAACGTTCCCATCTCATCCCCGGAATCCTTTTCCAGAACAAAATCAAGTTCACCCTCCGAAACCCGCCTGGTCGCATCGGCCAGCTTTGCAATAGGACCTGTGAGACCTCTGGACACATAAAACCCGAACCAGATCGCACTGAATATGATAAGGAGTGTGACAATGAGCAGTATTACGAGCAGACTGCTCTTGATAGGGGCCTTCAAAATCATCAGCTGACGATAGCCTTCCAACCCCTGGCTGATTGTCCCCATACGCTTCAGTTGGTCCCTGGATATAAGAAGGGAGGTAATCAGGACATGCGACGGGGTAAAGGAATCCGCCGGCCCGATAAGAACCGGGGCAAGACCGCGTACCAGTTCACCCTGCACGATTTCCTGAATTGCGACCAGGCCGGTTTCACCGGCCAGAGCGCGCCGCATAAGTTCAGAGGGAATGTCGGGCATAACCAGGTCACTGACTGCTTCGGAATAAACGGCCGAAACCATAATTCTCTGATTTGAGACAAGTTCCAGGGCGGCCAGACTGTTCTTCTCAAGAGCGCCGAGCAGAAAAGGTTCAACCCTTGCACCGGTGATCCGGCTATTCCCCCTTGATTCCAGCTCGGATGCCAAGATCCTTCCATTGCGTCCGACATCATCCTTAGCGTCCTGATAAACGGTTCTGGCAATGTTCAATGACTCTACAAGCGATTGTTCCACATTGATGTTAAACCAATAATCCATGCTGGTGGACACAAATTGAAGCGCGATAAAAAAGAGCAGACTTGTCGGGATAAGCGAAAGAAAGACAAACGAGATGACGAGCTTGGTCCTGAGCTTTGCACCGAGGAACCCCTGACGTCTGTCAAAAATGAGCTGCACCAGGTTCCTTAATACCAGGAACACCATTAAAAGCATCAGAAGCAGATTGACGTTGATCAGGACGAAAACGAGCACATTGCCGGTCACGGGAAAATCTACCGTGCCCATCTGGAAGATCCTGGATTCGAAATATGTCAGAATCGGAATTATGCAGAGGCAGCAAACGATGATGATCCAGATGCGTTTCCGCTTCTTTTCATCTCTCTCTATTATTTTCAGATTTTCATCCATAAGAAAGGGATAGTAGTTTATAACATTGGTTCAGGGGTTCAGGGCTCTGGGTTGAATAAAAAAAATCCCGATCAAATAAACCTTTGAACCTTAAACCGCAATCATCGGAGAGCAATAGATCAATATCTGAATTCCAAGGAGGACCAGTCCGTCTCAACGTCACGAAGAGACCAGAACGGGATAAAGTAGTGAAAGTTTAACGGGAGCGTCTTTTTGGCAAGCCTGGCCTTAACCTCGAGTATGTATTCCGCATCCTGGACCAAATTTTCAAGACTTGTCACCTTAAATCCGTTCATCTCCATCATAATTTTTTTTGCTTCCGAAATAGATTCAACTGTTACTCTCCTCTTCCGGTTATCAAAAAAGATGACATGGTACTCCTCTTTCAGATTGTCATAGGTGAGCGTACGGTCAAACTCGTGGGATGCGATTTCCTTGTCAGGCCAAGCTTTTCTTACCTGATAAAGATTTATGAAAAAGGTGAATGTTATCGGCAGTCCGTTTTGGATGCTCACTTCCATGTTATGTGAAAAGCAGTCCTCCACAACAAAATAGAGTAGCAAATCGTCGCTCGAGTTTGTGACTATAATATCATTGATAACCGCTTCTTCAGCAAGGGCGGGTCCGGACGCCCAGAACATGCATACCGCAAAACCAAAAAAATAAATTGTAATAAGTATAGTTTTCATGACCACTTGGCCTCTATCATTGCCTGCGCCCTTTCCAGAAAGGGACGAAAGGTTGCCGAATCAAGCGCACACAAAGGAACGGCGTCATAATCCCTGATCAAGTTTGGAATCTGATCAGGATCAACAAGATCTATTTTATTTAAAACTCGAAGAGACTGAATGGAATCAAGTTCCAGTTCTCTCAGGAGATTTTCAACTACTCTTACCTGTTCACTAAATCTCGGATTGCCGGCATCAATAAC
>DAOVYS010000178.1 GCA_030635485.1 Pseudomonadota bacterium
AAACTGGCGGGAATTGAGGATGAGAATCCGCGGTTGATCTATCCTCGGGACAAGGATTTTTCAATCCTAAAGTTGTTGGTGGGAGAACAAAACGCAACTTCGCTGAACAGGGTCATGGGGGATGTTCCTTTTCTCTCCTATGAATGGACTGGAATTTTCTAGGAGGCTGTCCGACAGCGGGTCGGCAACCCCATATTTGATACCCCTCCCAAGACTTTTTGTGAGACTATCAAAAAATAACTGTGAAATATAAGTACTCCTGTCGTCTGGGGCGGGAAAAACGGGTTTATTATGCTTAAACGGGATTTAGTCAGCAGGGTGGCTGAGAACATGAACGGCTACCTGAAGAAAGATATCACTCAAGCAATTGATATTATCCTCGATACAATTGCTGATGCATTGGTAGAAGGTCGTAGAGTGGAGATACGTGGATTCGGCAGCTTCAGCGTCCGGGACCGCAAGGCCAAGGAGACGAAAAATCCTCGTACAGGGGACGTCATGCATATTCCCCCCCGGAAGGCCCTGCATTTCACAATGAGCAAGTCTTTAAAAGACCCTCTTATCAGCAACAATAATAAGTAGTGGATAGGCTGAAGGTGGAAGGTTTTTAAAGTTTGGTCAGTTGAGTTGACTGACAAGCTGAAAGTCTTCAGCCTTCAGGCTAAAATCTGCCTGAAATATTAGAAACCGCTGATATCTCCTTTTCCCTCGCGTAGAATTACGGGTACGTCATCCACCAGCGATATAACGCTGGACGGGGATGGGTAGACCGGTCCCCCGTCAATTACGATGTCCACCTGTTTCCCAAGCATTTCATCAATTTCGTAGGCCTCGGTCATCGGAGGGTTGCCATTCGCCTGGATAGCGCTGGTGGTGAGGATGGGATTTCCCAGTTTTTCAACAAGGTCCCGGCAGATGGCGTGTTCAGGAACCCGAATACCGACTGTTTTTTGCTTTGTGATCATGATCTTTGGAACGAGTTTGAAGGCTGGCATTACAAAGGTATACGGACCGGGCAGGTGTTTTTTAATTAATCTGTAGGCTGTGTTTGAGACATAACAGTATGTGCTGACGTTCTTGAGACTGCTGCACATAAAACTGAAGGGCTTTTTCGAGGGCCTTTTTTTTATTTGGTAGATACGTTTCACAGCCTTTGGGTTGAATATATCGCAGCCGATTCCGTAAACCGTGTCAGTGGGGTAGCAGATGACGGCGCCCCGCTTTAGTTCATCCACCACCTGTTTTATGAGCCGTGGTTGCGGGTTGTCGGGATTGATGGAAAGGAGCATTCAAAAAGTTTTTAAAAGTTGGTTGATTTTTTTTACAGTTCCGTTTGTTCCTGTGATTTGAGCGAACCCTAAGGGTCCTCTCAAAAATAAATTGGCATTTTAAGGAGGCTAATGTGATTTAGATTACAACGATCATCAGTCGGTGAAACCGGAGGAATAGCAGCGCTCTTTTGAGGATTTCAACGGCTGAGGATCGTTGTAAGATGAGTTACAGTAGCCCCTCTAAAATGGGAAGTTATTTTTGAGAGGACCCTAAGCAGCGGCCCACTATAATTCATTCCCCTGATGGAATCAATGGCAAATTTTCCTCTGACTGTCGCTGGAATTGACATAGGCTCTAACAGTTTTCGAATGCTTATCGCCCGAATATCCGAAACCGGAATGGAGCTGTTTGTCAAAGAGATTGAGACAGTCGGGCTCGGGAGGGGGCTTGCCCGGGGGAACCGGCTCGGCCGGGAATCCATGGATCGTGGATTGAAAGCTCTTGCCCTGTTTCGGCAAATATTGGACAGGTACACGCCCGGCGCCTGCCGGGCGTGCGGCACACAAGCCCTCAGAACGGCTGATAACAGTTCCGAGTTCCTAAAAAAGGCCGAGCAGATTCTGGGAATTGAGATTGACGTGATCAGCGGCGAGGATGAGGCCCGGCTGAGCCTTTTCGGGGTCCTTTCCAGTATGAGTGACAGAGAAGACCAACCCATGCTGCTGGTCGATGTGGGCGGAGGCAGTACGGAATTTATCTATTATCAAAATCGTAAAGAAAAATCTGTGATAAGAAGCCTGCCCATAGGGGCTGTTGGATTGACCGAGTTCTTTTTTCACCAACCTCTTCCTGCTTTTACGGAAGTTGATTCTTTGACCCGTCATATCCGGGAAACGCTTGCACCTGTGAGCCGGATGTTGCGGCGATATCATTTAACTGATTTGTAGGTCGGCTTTCCCGAGATTGTCGGCACCGGTGGAACCGCCACGGCCTTGGCCGCCCTTGATCTTGAACTTGAAACCTATGAACCTTCCATTGTGCAGGGCCACGTGTTGACCGCATCTAGGTTTAAGCGTATTATAAATGAGATTTCACTGCTTTTTTCGGAAGAACGTAATATCTTGCCGGGACTTGACAAGGGGAGGGGGGATATAATAGTGGCAGGCGCCATGATTTATAAGGTTTTGCTTGAGATGAACGATGCTCACCGGATGACGGTGAGTGATGCCGGATTATTGGAAGGAATTGCTTACAGCGCAGGTAAACGCTTACCTGAGAATTTTGGTGATTTCGTTAGGTTATGAATTACGACTCTTTGTTTTATTGTACATAACGTCATTATTTTTATAACATTCGTAATTCCTGATTTTCAATTTAGTATTAAGGAGACAAGTTGATGCTGTTTGAAAAAATAGAATGTGGTTATACGTTTGATGATCTCATGTTGGTTCCGGCCGCGTCGGAGATTTTGCCGTTGGATGTGGATGTCTCCACACGTCTTACAAAGACAATCAACATGAATATTCCGCTTGTAAGTTCGGCCATGGACACGGTAACCGAGCATAGGACAGCCATTACAATGGCCAGAGAAGGCGGAATCGGTATCATTCACAAGAATATGAGCATGGATGAGCAGGCCCGCGAGGTTGAAAAAGTAAAAAAATCAGAATCCGGAATGATCGTTGATCCTGTGACGGTTGAAGTGGGTCAGACTGTTGGAGATGTCAAGGCGATAATGGAAAATTATCGCATATCCGGGGTTCCGGTTTTACAAAACGATAAACTTGCCGGGATCGTGACCAATCGTGACTTAAGGTTTGTAACCAACCTGGATCTTAAGGTGGAGGACGTGATGACCAGTTCCAACCTGGTTACGGCCAAGGTCGGCATAACCCTTGAGGAATCCAAGGAGTTACTTCATGAACATCGCATAGAGAAACTTCTGGTGGTTGGAGATAATGGAATTTTAAAGGGGTTGATAACCATAAAGGACCTTGAAAAAATCAGAAAGTATCCCAACGCAGCCAAGGATTCCATGGGACGGCTGCGGGTTGGAGCCGCCGTGGGCATAGGGGCCGGTCTTCTGGCACATGCGGAACGGCTTATGGCTGTTAGTGTGGATGTAGTGACCCTTGACTCGGCTCATGGCCATTCTAGAAATGTGATCATGGCGCTTGAAGAATTGAAAAGCGCCTTCCCTGATCTGCCTGTTATTGCAGGAAATGTGGCAACGCCGGAAGGGACCGAGGCCTTGATCAAAGCAGGCGCTGACTGTGTAAAGGTTGGTGTCGGACCTGGATCGATCTGCACCACCAGGATTGTTGCCGGTGTGGGCGTGCCTCAGATGACGGCTATACAGAAATGTGCCGAGGTTGCTGGAAGAAAATACGATGTGCCGATAATCGCGGATGGTGGAATTAAGTTCTCGGGAGATATTACAAAGGCTATCGGCATAGGGGCCCATGCGGTAATGGTTGGCAGTCTGTTTGCAGGCACGGACGAAACACCGGGCGAGACTTTTCTCTATCAAGGCAGAACCTATAAGGGATATCGTGGAATGGGCTCTTTGGGCGCAATGAAAAAAGGGAGCAGTGACCGTTATTTTCAGGCCGAAATCGACGAGCTTTCCAAACTTGTTCCCGAAGGAATTGAAGGCAGGGTCCCTTATCGCGGGTCGCTTTCCTCTATGATATATCAACTTATCGGCGGGTTCCGTTCAGGCATGGGCTACGTGGGTGCGGGGAATGTCGAGGAGTTGAGGAAGAAGGCCAGATTTGTACGGATTTCTCCTGCAGGACTCAAGGAGAGTCATGTCCACGATGTGATAATCACAAAGGAAGCCCCCAATTATCGATTGGGATAGTTTTTTTATGTACTTTATACCTGCTGCCTTTGTGCCTTTCTCTCTAGTAGTCTATGATATATGACATTTATCAATGTCATGGGTTCAAGGTTCAAAGGTCCAAGGTTTATTAGTCTCATTGGAAGGTTCAAATCACTGTCTTCAGACGGTCAGCTTTCAGTTAGCAGTATGTTCGTCATCCAGGAACAGAGGCACAGAGTTTTAAAGGAGTTACTGTTTAGATGTTTTTTTACTTTGTACCCCTCAAAGCCTGAACCCTGAACATTGAACCCTATAATTTGGTGAAACCATGACAACTGACATTCATGATGAAAGAATATTGATTCTTGATTTCGGCTCTCAGACGACCCAGCTCATTGCGCGCAAGGTGCGGGAGCAGAAGGTCTATTGCGAAATCCTTCCTTATAATGTTGATGTTGACCATATCAAGGCCAGGGAGCCTAAAGGCATTATCCTCTCCGGAGGTCCGTCCAGCGTGTATGACGGTGACGCACCTAAAAGTGATCCTGCGATCTTTGAGCTGGGAATACCGGTACTGGGCATCTGTTATGGCGCCCAGCTTATGGCCATGCAGCTCGGAGGCAGGGTTTTAAAGGGGGACAAGCGAGAGTTCGGAAAGGCGAATCTGGAGATCCTGAACACTGAAGGGTTGTTTGCAGGAATGGAAATCGGGGTTAAGGGATACCAGGTCTGGATGAGCCATGGAGACCGCATAGAAGAACTTCCACCCGGTTTTGAGGTGTCTGCAAGAAGTGGTCATTCTCCGAATGGTGCGATCAGGCATAATGAAAAATTATTCGTGGGCGTCCAGTTTCATCCGGAGGTCACTCATACCCTGATAGGCGTTGACGTGCTTCGCAATTTCATGTTCGGCCTGTGCGGTTGCTCTCCTGAATGGACCATGCAGTCCTTTGTGAAGTCTACAGTGGCAGCGATAAAGGAACAGGTCGGTGATGAAAGGGTTATCTGCGGGTTGAGCGGCGGGGTCGATTCTTCGGTCACCGCAGCCCTTATTCACAAGGCTGTCGGCGACCAGTTAGTGTGTATATTTGTAAACAACGGACTTCTCAGGACCGGTGAGACTGAAAGTGTTCTGCGGTTTTTCCGGGAAAAGACCGGGCTGAATGTCATACACGCGGATGCTGAAAATTTCTTTTTAAACGAACTTAAAGATATAGTAGATCCGGAAGAGAAGAGGAAACGAATCGGCCGCGGTTTTATAAAGATTTTTGAAGAGGAGGCGGGAAAACTGGGTGATATCAAGTTCCTTGCCCAGGGAACTCTCTATCCGGATGTAATTGAAAGCATCTCTGTCAGAGGGCCGTCAGCCGTGATCAAGTCGCATCATAACGTGGGTGGTCTGCCTGAAGTCATGAAATTGAAACTGGTTGAACCGCTAAGGGAGCTTTTTAAAGATGAGGTGCGGCAGGTCGGACTTGAACTCGGCCTTCCCGAGGAGGCCATCTACAGACAACCTTTTCCAGGCCCGGGACTGGGTATCAGAATTTTGGGAGATATTACGTCTGAGCGTCTGGATATTCTTCGCAAGGCTGATGTGATCGTTCTTGAGGAAATGAAGCGGTCAGGGTTTTACAGGAAGGTATGGCAGTCATTCGCCGTATTGCTGCCGATCCAGACGGTCGGCGTCATGGGTGATGAGCGGACCTATGAGAACGTGATAGCTCTTCGCGTTGTGGACAGTGTGGACGCAATGACCGCTGACTGGACCCGGTTGCCATATGATCTGCTTGGTCTCATTTCAAACCGGATTATCAATGAAGTAAGG